>CAIKQM010000651.1 GCA_903829565.1 uncultured Planctomycetota bacterium | reverse complement strand
TTTCCTCGACGCTGCGCACCGCCAAGGCCTGCGGCGAGGCATAGCACGACACGCGGCGCAGGTCCGGCAAGCGCGCGCGCAATTCCTTAAGCACCTCGGCCAGGTAGCTAGCCTTCGCCATGAGCGCATCGCCGTCGGCCAGGAACACCTTGTGCACCCGCCCCTCATGCTGCGCAGCCCACGCGATTTCAGGGCGCAAATCCTCGATCTTGCGCACGCGGAAACGCTTGTCGCGGTACATCGCGCAGAAGGTGCAGCGGTTCCAGCTGCAACCGATCGTGGCCTGCAGGATCAAGCTGTCGGCCTCGGAGGGCGGACGCCAGATTTGGCCTTCATAGCGGATCATGCCCCAAGCCTAGCGCGCACGATTCAAGCTCGGAACGGCCATCAAGCGCCGATTGCGGCGCCGGACGCGCTGAAAATCCGGCGCCCATGCGCTACGATGTGCCGTCTAGTCGTCGGGTGTGATGAGCGCCCGCGCCAGACCCCCAACCCAACCTCGAACATGGCATCTAACGAACTCGCAGGCGACGCCACCACGGAAGGTCGCCGCTCTATCACCAGCGCGGAGCTGGTCATCACTACCGAAGCATTGGTTCGCGAAATCTGCGATCCCAACCGCTCTATCCCCGTCGTGACCATTACGACCCACCACGATGGTCGCACGACCTTTGTGGACGGCCGCGAGGTCTATGGCCTGCTCCAAGGCCGCGCCCGCGTCGTGATTCTGCCCTCTGGGGCCCCGACGATGCGCCTGAAGGAGATGCTCTCCCCGCGCCAAGATGTGTACGGCGGCGCTGTGCGCATCTACTTCCCCGGCTTCTCGCTCGATGCCGACCCGGCGGACCACCCGGTCTACATCGTCGAGCCGCGCGACCCGGACCCGACGGTGATGGACATCATCGGCGAGATTGAGGACTGGTACACCGAGGAAGAGGGCGAAGAAGCTGCCCCCGAGCTGCCGGAAGTGGGCGACGAAATCGTCGGCCAAGTGTCCGTCTTCGAAGCCCGCGGCGTGTGGGTCAAGTTCGGCAAGCTCAAGGGCTTGATCGGGCCTAACGACCTGTTGATGGGCGCCACGGTCGAAGCCCGCGACCTGCTCCAATCGCACCAGTGGGTGCGCGCCACGGTCATCGGCACGGAAGAAGGCGGTGCGGTGTACCGCCTGAACCTGTCGCGCGTGCTGCCCAGCCTGCGCGATATGGTTGCGCGCCGCATCCAGCCGGGTGATGTCATCCGTGCCCGCGTCAAGGAAGTCCGCCCGGATGGCGCCTTCTTCGATGTCCTGCCGGGTGTGCAGGCTTGGCTCGACGGTGCCGCCATCGGCCCCGCCTTGTCGAACCTCCAGGTGGGCGAGATTCACGCCGTCGAGATTCTGACCCTCGGCGACGGCCCGCGCATGGAGGTCAAGCTCGGCCTCCCGCCGCCGACGCGCAGCACGCACCCGCGCAACATCCGTCCGCTGCTCGCGGGCGGTATCCCGTTCCCGCCGCCGCGCAAGCTGGAGCCGATCGCCCCCGAGGCTTTGCCCCAGCCGAGCCGCGCCCGCAACAAGCCCGTGGCTCCGACGGCGCCCGCGGCAGCGCCCGGGTATCCGCCGTATCCCGGTGCTCCGGCCGGCTATCCCCCGGGTTACCCGCCCGGCTACCCGCCCCCGGGCTATCCGCCTTTCCCGGGTTGGGTGCCGCCTGGCTACCCGATGCCGGGTGCGCCGGCTCAGGCCAAGCCGGCCGATGGCACCGACAGCGCGGCGACCGACGCCAAGCTGGAAGCCCTGCAAGTCGAGCTGACCAGCGTGAAGACGCTGAACAAGCAACTGCAGAAGGATGTCGCGCGCCTTGACTACATGTGCGCCGAGCTGCGCCGCCTCTCGTGGGGTGGCGAGGGCCCGCTGACCGACGAAGAGTCGCTCGAGCACGCGATCACCGTGTCGCGCGACCGCAGCTACTCGGTCGGCCAGCGCCGCCGCTATGGCGTCAAGAAGTGGAAGGCCAAGAAGGGCTTC
>CAIKQM010000650.1 GCA_903829565.1 uncultured Planctomycetota bacterium | reverse complement strand
TGCTGGGGCGCAACCAAGCCGCGGCCGCACGCGACAAGCGCCAGAGCGACCAACGCGCCAGCGGTGAAGCCGCGCGCTTTGACTCGTGGGTCGCGAGCTTTGTCAAAAACAGCTGACAGGGATCTCAGCGCACGGGCGGAGCCAGCAAGCCCTGCGCCACTTCACGATCTTCCGGTGCGTGCTCCAGAATCCAAGCGGCCGCCACGCGGTGCAACTCGGTTTCGTTGGCAACCTGAATAGCCTCGCCGCCCAGCTTGAGTGCGGCGGCAAGCTCAGCACTCGTAAGCGTGCGCACCGCCCCTTCCGGCAGCAGCGCACGCGCACGGGCAATCGCCGCGCCATCCAACTGTTCAGGCAAAACCTGCGGCAAAGTTGGCGCCAACCACCACCACGTCTGCAACGCCTCGTCCTTGCAACCGCTGGCGCAAGCACCGTCAACGGCCAGCGCTTGTGTGCACGGCACCAACACCACGGTGCGACCTAGCGTGCCATGATTCACGCGCTCGACGGGGCCCGCACCGGCAATCAACACCGGCTCCACCGTTTGCTTGGGAGCACACAACTGCGCATCCGCTTCGACCACGCACAACCAGCCGTGGTTGACCTGCGGCTGCTCCGCTTGCCAATAGTGCACGAAAGGCGCGCTCGTTGTGAACGGTGCGGCGACTACCAAGCGCTTGACGCCTGAGCTGTCGCGCACTTCGGCGGGCGCCGGCTCGCGCGTAGCCAGCAAGGCGATGGCGGAGCCGACTACGGCTAGAGGAACAAGCATCCAAGTGCGGTTCATGGTTCAGGCTCCGTTCTCAGCGATCCATCTCAAGCGCCAGATCATCCACACCGATGCGCCCGCTGGCCGCATCGAAGACCAGCTCCACGCTGCGCACATCAGCCAGGTCGAGGTCCGGGTTCGCGCGTGCCAACGCCGGCAGGTCCACGCGCACGGTTTCGAACTCGTTCGCCCATCCCGTGCCCACACCGCAAGCCGTGCGCTGGTAAGGCTCTGACAAGCCCATCGACAAGGCCGAAACGCGCAGCTGCGCGCGACGCCCTGCACCATCCACCAAGGCCACGCTGAAGTCGTACTCGGCCAAAGCCTGCGTGGTCAACGGATCGCGCGTGGCTTGGGTCGCGCGCAGGCTCACACGCTTCCACGCACGCACATCGCGAGCGCTGACAGGCAGGTCAAACGCGAGGTAGGAGCCGAGCGCAGCATCGAACACGATGCCGCGATTGGTGTCGCCGGGGCCTGCCAGCGTCATGCCATTCATAGGGTCCGTGGCGAGATCGGTGAACACCGTGTCGGCGTCATCCATCAAGGCTTCGACCAGACCCGTGACCGTACCCACCACCGCACCACCCGAGCTCGAGAGGTTCGTGGCCGTGTTGGTTTGGAAGTCATCGATCACCAAGCGCTGGGCTGCGCGCGGACGATACATCAGGTCCACGACCAAGCAGCTGGTGGTCGGCAACGAGAAGCCACGGAAGCCGCTCCAGTGACGCCACAAGCACTCGCGCGCGATCTCCTCGCCGAAGAGGTGCACCTTCACCATCGGCAAGAGGTGCGCCTTCATCACGGAGTGCGTTTCCAAGCGCGTCAGCTGGCACGGGCCGGTGGCGACGGTGCTGGTCGCGCCGTTGTGGAAGGCACCATGCCCTGCTCCGTGCAACGAGATCGAGTAGCGCTCGGCTGTTGCACGCTCGTGCAGTTGGAAGGTCTGGCACAGGTCGCAATCCGCACAGCCGTTCACATCCGCATCGGCGCCGCCCGTCCACAGCGAGTACGGCACGCCAATGGCCGCGGAACTATTGGGCCCGAGGAAGTCCGTGGGCGCGATGCTCGACACCAGCTTGATGTCGGACAAGCTGAACTGTTGTGGCACAAAGTTGCCGGTGCGCACGCGCGTGTGGGCGTACGCCACACCCTCGGCGCCGCGGCTGTGTCCGACCCACGCGATGCGCGTGCGATCGATCTTGCCGTTGAGCACGCCGCCCAGCAGCGTGGCTTGGTTCGCCAACAGATACTCGGTGTTCGTCAGCGTGGTCGTGCTGGCGGTTGCGATACCGGGCATCGTGTTGTTCGTGTGCGACATCACGATGCACCCCCACGAAGCGAGATGGAACCCGATGTGGTCGTACCACTGGTAGTTGTGACCGTTGCCGTGGCTCACGACCACCAAGGGCAAGGGCCCCAGCTGTGCGATGTTGGTCGGGTAGTACACATCTTGGCCCAACCATGTGCCGGCGCTGAACAGTTGCTCCGTAACCGCGTACGGACCGTTGAGCGCCGCTGTCTTCAAGACTGACGCGCCTTCCAGCGTGTCGTCACCATCCAACCAATCGCCCGAGGACAACAGACCGTTGCGATCCACATCGAGCACGATGTCCAACGGACGACCGAGGCGCGTGTCGAGACCGCCGAAGATGGTGCCGGCGTCGAGCTCAAACACATTGGCCGCGAAACCGCCGGCAACGAAGGTTCGCGTGCTAGACGCACCGCGCACATCCACCAACTGCGGCGCCGCGGCCCACTGCAGATCCGTCTTGTGGTCCACCACCCACACATCGACGGTGCGGCCTTCAAAGAAGGGCAACACCGCCGGATCGAGGGCCGCCGAGAGCGTCGATCCTTCCCAAAACGCGTTGACGCGTTCGGCCCACGGCGCCGTCGTCAAGGCGCGGCAAGCGAGCTCGGTGCGCGTGAGGTTGGCGATGAGGCGCGGGGCCCGGGGACGGGACGGCACCTGCTGGGCTTGGGCTGCCGCGTCCGCAGCAGCCAGCCAGAGGAGCGTGAGGGTGGCGAGGACTGTACGCATGGACAGGTTGGGGTCCTTCGAATGGTAAGTCCTCAGGACGGGCCTGGGCGTAGGAAAGTGCCGCGAAACCGCCCCAAATTCAGGAAGCAGTCGCGCCAGCGCCGAAGTCGAGCAGCTTGGCCAGCATCGAGCGCATCTCGCTGCGCCGCACGATCTTGTCCACTTGCCCCTTCTCCAGCAGGAACTCCGCGCGTTGGAAGCCAGGCGGCAGTTCCTGTTTGATCGTGCTCGCGATCACGCGCGGACCGGCAAAGCCAATCAACGCGCCCGGCTCGGCCAGCGTCACATCGCAGACCGAGGCAAAGCTCGCCGTGACGCCACCCGTCGTGGGGTTGGTCAACACGCAGATCGAGTACCCGCCGGCTTCGTTCAAGCTCGCCAATGCGGCCGAAGTCTTGGCCATCTGAAGCAGCGACAACATGCCTTCGTGCATGCGCGCGCCGCCCGAGCTGGTGAAGATGACCAGCGGCAGCTTGTGCGTGCGCGCCAGGTCCGCGGCGAGTGAGATCTTCTCGCCCACGACCTCGCCCATCGAGCCACCAAGGAACGAGAAGTCGAGCACGGCGATCACGATCTTGCGGCCTTCGATGCTGCCAAAGCCGCACAAGAGCGCTTCTTTTTGGCCCGTCTTCGACTCGGTGCGCTTGATCTTATCGGCGTAGGGCGTCGAGTCGTTGAAGCGCAAGCGATCCATCGCGCCCAGGTCCGCGAAGCGCTCGTCAAAGCTCTCCGGATCGAGCACCAGCTTGATGCGCTCGCGTCCCGGCAAGGTGAAGTGGAAGTCACACGCGGGGCACACACGCCCCTTCTCTTCCAACTCTTTGCGGTAGATCGTGGCTGCGCAGGACTCGCACTTGAGCCACAAGCCGCTCGGCAGTTCCTTCTTCTTCCAGCGTGCACCAGCGGCTTCTTGCGCGGGATCACCCGCGGCCTCACCAGCGGCATGTACAGGGCGATCCGACGGCGGTTGGGCGAAGTCAGGCGACATGGGATCCTCGTGCTGAGACCTCTGCAGCCAACGCGCGGAAGCGCGCCACTGCAGCGGTCATATCGTGTTCACTGTAGAGAGCCGAACCAGACACCAACGCATCACACCCTGCAGCGACACACGCTTGCAGGGTGTGCGCATTCACCCCACCGTCGACTTCGACGATGCCCGTCCAACCGAGCTCACGCAAGCGCCGCGCTTTGCTGAGGGTCTCGGGACGAAAGCTCTGCCCACCAAACCCGGGCTCCACGCTCATCACGAGCACCAAGTCCAGATCAGCCAACAGCGGCTCGACTGCCGCGATCGGCGTATTGGGGCGCACAGACACGCCAGCCTTGGGCACACCTGCGGCATGGATGGCATTCACCACCTCGCGCGCAGCCGGCAGACTGTCGACGGCCTCGATGTGGAATGTCAAAACTTCTGGACGCGCCTGTGCATAGCGCGCGATCCATTCCAGCGGGCGCTCGATCATCAAGTGCACATCGAGCGGAATGGAGGCCGCGCGGGCCACGGCTTGCAGCACCGGCGGACCGAAGGTGAGGTTCGGCACAAAGTGCCCATCCATCACATCGATGTGATGCCAGTCAGCACCAGCCGCCTCTGCACGGCGCAACTCGTCCCCGATGCGCGCGAAGTCGCACGACAGGATCGAGGGCGCAATGCGGATGGGGCTGTTCATGGCAACGGGCTAGCGCTTGAGAGCGGCAATGCCCGGCAGCAGTGTACCTTCCAGCAACTCAAGGCTGGCGCCGCCACCGGTCGAGATGTGCCCGATCTGCGCTGCTAGCCCGAACTGCTCGACAGCAGCAACGGAATCGCCGCCGCCCACCACCGTGAAGCCCGGACAAGCCGCGACCGCGCGTCCGACCGCTTCGGTGCCGCCTGCGTAGGCAGGCCACTCGAAGACGCCCATGGGGCCGTTCCAGACCACCGTCTTCGCCTCCGCCAGCACGCGTGCGTACGCAGCGCGCGTCTGCGGTCCAATGTCGAGCCCCATCATGTGCTCGGGAATCGCCGGACCGCACACCACAGGCGTGGCGTCCGCGGCAAAGCGATCGGCCGCCAAGTGATCCTGCGGCAAGTGAATCGCGACACCACGCGCCTTGGCCTTGGCGAGTGCAGTCTTCACTGCATCCAACTGGTCGTGCTGCACCAAGCTCTTGCCCACAGCAATGCCTTGCGCTGCAAGGAAGGTGTAGGCCATGCCTCCACCGACCAGCAACGCATCGACCTTGTCCAACAAGTTGTCGACGACCTGCAGCTTGTCGCTGACTTTGGCACCGCCAAGAATCGCGACCAACGGACGCGCAGGATTGTCGAGCACCTTCGCAAAGGCCGCGATTTCCTGCTCCATCAAGCGGCCAGCTGCACTGGGCAACAGACGCGCCACGCCGCACACCGAAGCGTGATCGCGGTGCGCGGCACCAAAGGCGTCGTTGACAAAGCAATCGCCGAGCTTGGCCCATTCGGCCGCGAGAGCAGCATCACCGCTCTCGTCACCGGCGTGAAAACGCACGTTTTCCAGCAGAATCACAGCACCCGCAGGAGCGGCGTCAATCGCTTGCGCCACGCCTGTGCCTGTCGATTCCTTGAGACGCAGCACCGGCGCCTGCAGCAATTCCGCCAAGCGTGCGCCCATCGGTTCCAAGCGCAGCGACTCGACCACCTTGCCCTTGGGTCGCCCCAAGTGCGACAGCAGGATCGGCTTGGCGCCGCGCGCCAACAGCTCACGCAGTGTCGGCAACGCCGCACGAATACGAGTG
>CAIKQM010000649.1 GCA_903829565.1 uncultured Planctomycetota bacterium | reverse complement strand
TGTTGCAGCCCGTGTGTTTGCTTGCGTGCCAACAGCCACAGTGCAAACGCAGTACCCGCCAGCAAGAAGCGCAGACCCGCCATGGTGAAGGGCGGAATCGAGCGCACGGCGACACCAATCGACAGGTAGGTGGAGCCCCACAACACCCACAACGCAAACAGGGCGAGAGCTAAGTGCGTGCGCTGCGGTGCCGGTTGCATGGTCAAGCTCACGCGCGCGGATGGTGGAGACGGTGCAATGCCAACAAGGCATCGCCGTCCAAACGGGTGTACACCTCGGTGGTGCGAATCGAGGCATGCCCGAGCATCTCTTGCACGCTGCGCAGGTCGGCTCCGCCTTCGACCAAGTGTGTGGCGAAGCTATGGCGCAAGGCATGCGGCGAGACTGTGTGACCGAGCCCTGCCGCGGCCGCGGCCTCGTGCACGCAACGCCACGCTGCTGTGCGCGACAGCGGCCTGCCACGCACGGACAAGAACACGCGCGGCTGCTTCTCGTGACCAAGCAGTTCGCGGCGCGGTCCTTCCACCCATGCGGTCAGCGCTTCGCGTGCGCGCGTTCCCAGCGGTACCACGCGTGCTTTGTTGCCCTTGCCAAACAAGCGCACCACGCGCAGCGTAGGTTCCAAGTCATCCAGCGCGAGGCCCACGACTTCGCTCACGCGACCACCGCACGCGTACAGCGTTTCCAGCAGCGCCCGATCGCGTACCAAACGCCACGCATCATCCTTGGCATGCTCGCAGGCCAGCAACCGTTCCATTGCCTCTTGCGTCAGCGCCTTCGGCAGCGGCTTCGGCAGCTTGGGCGCATCGAAGAGCGCCGTTGCATCCCGCTTGAGACGACCTTCGGCGACGAGGAAGCGCACAAAGCGACGCAGGGAAGAGAACTTGCGCGCCACTCCCGTTTCGCGCGCGCCATTGGCCCGCAGGTCGCCCAACCAATCGACCACCGCATCGGGTTCGAGATCGGACAGCCCATTGGGCCCAAGCCAGTCCAGGAACTGCACCAAGTCTGCGCGGTAGGCGGCCACGGTCGAACGCGCCAGACCATCCTCCACGCGCACCGCCTCCAAGAAGTCGGCGAGGGCCGCATCTGCTGCAGGATCGCGTCCGGAGGGGGGCATAGACCCCGATCCTGCGCGTCCGAGGGCCGGTACTCAAGTGGGGGATGGACGCGGGTGGGGGGGGCGCTATACTCCGCCGCCTCGAAAATGGCTCCGCTGGGAGCCTCGAGCGTCCCGTTTCTCTCACTGGCACCTTCCCCCATGGCTTCCCCTAAAAAGCTGACGCAGAAGGAACTGCAGGACTACGAAGAGCGCCTGCGCACCATGCTTCAGGTCCTGTCGGGCGACATCAATCGCCTCGAAGAGGAAGCGCTCGGCGATGACAATCCCATCTCCGACACCACGGGCGAAGCCGGCACGGACAGCTTCTCGCAAGAGATGAACCTCGAGTTGCTCGAGCGCGACGAAAGCACGCTGCGCGAGATCTACGAGGCCCTCGACCGCGTCAAGGAAGGCGTCTACGGCATCTGCGAAGGTTGCGAGTGCTTGATCGGCAAGGAACGCCTCAAGGCCATCCCGCACACGCGCAACTGCATCGACTGCCAACGCAAGGCCGAGCAAGGCCTGCT
>CAIKQM010000648.1 GCA_903829565.1 uncultured Planctomycetota bacterium | reverse complement strand
CTGATATCGGTGGAGGGCAAGCCAACCAAGTTCGAGAAGACCTTGCCGATGCCGAGTCCGAGGAAACCAAGATCGGCATTGATCGAGGCGCGAATCGAGGCACCCAGACGCGCGCTGTTGCCCAACACGAGACGATCGACGAGTGGATTGCCGCGCTCGTCCGTTTCGAACACGATCGCGGGCAACGGCAACTTGAAGCCGTTGGCGAAACGGATCGAGTTGCTGCGCGCCGCCACCGAATAGGCGACGCGTTCATCTTTGGACTCGAGCTGCGGGTTCAAGCGCAGATCGCCGGTCTCGATCACATAGTGCGGATCGTCAAAGCCACACGACGTCAGCACCGCACTCGCAGCACGCAAGGCGGGTCCCTTAGGCGTGCTGGAAATGCGCAGCCACTCGGCTTTGATGCGGACCTGTTGCGAGTTGTCGCGCACATTCAAGTCGAGCGCGATGTCGCCATCTTGGATCCATCCGTGCATCTCGACGAGGTCGATGTACACGGCCGAAGCGCGGCCATCGCGTTCGCCTTGATCGTAGAACTCGAGATTGCCTTCGATGTAGACCTCGGAGACTACGCCGGCCAACGGGTGCCGGGCGAGATCAGCGAATGGACCAAAGGCCACTCGTTGTTGCGTCGCTTCGGTAGCACGCAGGAGCGGGTCCTTGTCGAAGCCCTCTTCGATCATGCGCAAGCCGCGTGTACGCCACTTTTGACGATCGATCCACAACAGGATCCAGTCAGCGCGCATCTGACGAGCACCACCGCGTGCGCGCGGGTTCTTCATCACGAGGATGGTGGCGTCTTGCTGGTCGTACGGTTGCAGCGAGTCGTATTGCAGCGACCACGAGGTGCCTGTCGCGCCCGTGCGCGAGCGCAACTCGCCTGCATCCGTGGACAGCAACAGGTTCTGCAGGTCGTACTGGATCCAGTCCGACTCCCACTCGGAGTCGTCCAC
This sequence comes from uncultured Planctomycetota bacterium, assembly GCA_903829565.1. Classification (GTDB taxonomy): domain Bacteria; phylum Planctomycetota; class UBA1135; order UBA1135; genus SXXH01. The sequence continues at coordinate 949 of CAIKQM010000648.1, read as the reverse complement.
GGACATCACCGCAGGACGGCCTTCAAAGCGCACGCGACCGGGGACACCGTCCAAACGATCACCGCGTGCTGCGATGCGATTGTCCAGCCGGGCTTCAAAGCCACCTTGAGCGACCAACGCTTGGATGTCCGCGCTCTTCAACACCCGGTCATCGCGGAAGTCACCTCGCAAACGGATAGAGCCTGCGCGCACGATCCACGGCGCACCAGTTTCGTCCCAGCCTTCCAACAAGGCAGCGGCTTCTTCCCACGCAGCACGACCTGGCGCGGCGGGCAAGCCGGAGAGCTGCGGCTGGGCGCCATCGAGCACAATCGAGGTCGCGTCCACCCGCAAGCGCGAGCCGCGCACCTTGCGCAGCACTGTGCCGCGCTCACGACCGCCTCCACGCAAGGCACCTGCTTCGTCACTCGAAAGCTGCAACAACGGTTGGTCGATTTCGATGCGCTGCGGCTGGACTTGGCGCTCGATCCATGTGGCTGTCGCCTCGTAGCTGAGGTTCGTGCCATCCAAGACACCGCGAGCCAACAAGCGACCGCCGAGCGGTGCATCAAGGCGCATGCGCCCATCCCGGTGCATCCAGAAGCGTTCGCCGGCACCTTCAAACAGCTGGGCGCCCTGCCACGCGACACGCACACCACGTTGAGCCACCACCTCGTCGCCGATGGCAACTTCCTGATCATCAATGATCACCATGCGACCATCGAGGCGCAGGTAATCGGCATCGAGCACCACCTGCTCGGCATCGCGGCCCACCACCGCATGCACTGTGTGCTCGGCGGTCACGACCAAGGCCCGCTCCACGCCCGGGTCAGCGAGCGCCACCACAAACACACCACTGGTGAGATCGAGCGCACCTTTCTGCGTCACGACTTGGGCTACGACGGATCCACGGGCTTCCAAGCGTTGCGGTTGCGCTTTGATGAACTCTGCTTCTGCTACCGCGCGATAG
>CAIKQM010000647.1 GCA_903829565.1 uncultured Planctomycetota bacterium | reverse complement strand
CTTTGGTCATGATCCTGTTCGTGTCCACCGAACTCCCACGCGAAGCGGTCGCTCTTGGTGCCGCGGCTGTGGTCTTGTGTACACGCCGCATCCACAGTCAAGCATTTCTGACCCGCGTCGACTGGCCGCTCCTTGTGCTCTTCGCCAGTCTGTTTGTGGTCCATGCGTCATTCGAGGCTGCCGGCTGGACGGCACGCCTCGCACAACAGCTGCAGTCCGCCCACTTGCCTGTCGATGACCTCAACACGCTCTACTGGCTAAGTGTGCCGCTCTCGAACGTTGTCTCCAATGTGCCTGCGGTCATGCTGCTGTTGGAAACCGGAGTGCCTGCAGCTCTAGGACCCGCACTAGCTCTCAGCTCGACTCTAGCGGGCAACTTGCTCTTGGTGGGTTCGATCGCCAACCTCATCGTGGCCGAGGAAGCACAACGCCAAGGCCTTGCCTTCACATGGAAGGAGCACGCCAGAGTTGGCGTGCCTATTGCTCTCAGCACACTGCTGCTCGCGTGGCTGTGGCTGGTGTTCCTCGCGAGCCACTGAGAATCGCGCACAAGCCATGCGGCTCCACCGCCTCGAAGCGTAAATCCCACTGATGCTGCGCGGCGATGTCGCGCACGATAGCCAAGCCGATACCTTTGCCATCCGGGACACGGCTGCGCGCGGCATCGGCTCGCCACGAGCGTTCCGCTAGGTGCTGCAGCTCCGCGGGCTGTACACCCGCACCATCATCCATCACGCGCAGCTCAAAGCCTTGCGCGTGCACATTCAGCACCAGCGCCACATGTCCGTTTGGATGCCCGTAGCGCACAGCGTTGTGCACCAAATTGTTCAGCGCTTGCTCTACCAAGGTCGGATCAGCCTGCACTAGCAGCGGTGCTTCGGGCGTGGCGTATTCCAAAGTGATGCTCTTTTGCTCGGCAATCACGCGGTGGCGCAAGGCGACGCGCTCCACTACCGCATTCAAGTCCACTTCGCTGCGCACGCGCTGCCCTTCGCCGGCCTCCAAGGCCGCCACGGCTGACAAGTTGCGCAACAACGACGACAGGTACTGCAGCTCCTCTAGCGCGGCACGCAAGCGATCCTGATCTACGGGGCGCTTGGCCGTTGCGTCCTCGCGCAGGCGCGCTAGTTGGCTGTGCAAGACCGTCAAAGGCAGCCCCGTGTCATGGGCGGTGTTCTCCACGAACGAACGCAGGGTTTGCTCGCGTTCGGCGGTCGCTTGCGTTTGCGCGCGCAGAGCCGACATCACCTCGTCAAATGTATGCGACAAACGGTCCAGCTCATCACCAGCCATGCCCACCGCACTAGATCCCGTTGTATCCGCTGTCGCGCGCACGCTTGCGTCCAAGGCGCGCACGCGCCGTACCAACGGCCCGGCCGCCAACCACGCGGCTCCCACCAAGACGAAGGCCACCATTCCCGCCAGCCACAACGACTCGACCTCGCCAAACGGGCCGAGGTCTCGCGTGCGCACGCGCCGCACCAATACCCACGCCGCGGGCCCCGTATCCCAGTCCATCTTCAACAACAAGCAACGCCATTCCCCGCTGTCGGACGCCGTTGCGGTGGGCTCGTACCACGTCACAACGGTGTCCCCTGCTGCAGCTTTGTCACGGGCAGTGCTTGGCAGCGCAGGCGCCGAAGGATTCAACGACTGCAGGGCCGGTGGATAGGCCCACAACTGCGGTCGCTCGCGCGCCAAGGTGTCGCGAGCGGAAGCACCTTCACCAGCAGGCCGCTCAAACTCCTCGCGCAGCATGCGCTCAAACACATCCTCACCAGGTGGCAAGGGCCGCTCACCGCGACGCGGTCCACGTGTGGGCGGATCCTGAAACACAAACGGAGCTTCCTCCGCTTGCACCCGCCCGCCACTCTCCATGCGAGCCCGCGCAAACGCACTCAAGGAGGCGTCGAAGCGCTGCTCTACCATGTGTTCGTGCCACAACGCGGCTAGAGCTGCGGCCGGGACGAACACCCCGACCAGGACGAGCAACAGCCGCGCGCGGAGATTCATGCAGGCTGGAAACGATACCCCACGCCCCACACCGTGGTCACCCATCCGCCGCACGGACCGAGCTTCTTGCGAATGCGCGACACGTGCACATCAAGCGTGCGTTCGTTGCCTTCGCGCGTCGGGTCGAGCACATTCTGCACGATCCACGTGCGCGCCACGGCCGAGCCCGAGCGCCGCACCAAGGCGTGCAGGAGATCAAACTCCACGCGCGTCAAATCGACGCTGGCTCCCGAGAGGGTGACTTCGCGCTTGTCGCCATCCAAGCGCAGCGGACCATGCTCGTGCACCGTAGAACGCTCCAGAGAGGGTCGGCGCAAGCGCGCCTGAACCCGCGCACGCAACTCTTCAGGCCAAAAGGGCTTGGTCAGGTAATCATCCGCGCCCAACTCGAGCGCGCGCACCTTGACGATGGCGTCCTGCTTGGCGGACAGCACGATCACCGGCGCATCAGTCTTCGACCGCCACGCCTTCAGCACATCGAGTCCAAAAGCACCGGGCAACATCAGGTCCAGCACCATCACATCGGCCCCATCCGGATCGCGCTGCAGTGCCGCTTGTCCGTCCGAGATCCAGTCGACTTCGAAGCCGTCCTCGCGAAAGGTCTGCACGATGTCACGAGCGATCTTGAGGTCATCCTCAACGAGACGGAGCCGTTTGGTCATGGTCTGGGGGGATTGCGGGCAGCGACGGGGAGCATCCGGCACCTTCGGGCAGGATGGCCTGATGGATGACCTAGAACCGACTTAGGTTCCCTAGGTCTCTTGAATTCAGGGGTCTTCGGGCCCTTCTAGGCATGCAGTCCTTAAGCAGAACCGAATCCCGTCAGCGCTTAGGAACTTCTCAAGCCGCCCAGCGGTTTAGTAGTCCAGCCACGTGGAAGAGCTTTCCCGCCTCAAACGGTTGGATAGCCTCTACCTACGCGCGCTCGGACCTGTCACGCTAGGCTGGAAGAAAGGACTCCGCACGATGATCCCGCGTCTCGCTGTCTCGACGTTTGCCATGGCCGCTGTTGCGACTTTGGCTCTGGCCAACCTTGGCTTGGCTCAGGGGCCTGGTGGTGGCGGTTTGCCGAATACGCCGCCGACCCCGCCGCAGAATCCCATCACGCCGGCCAAGACGAACCTGGGCAAGGTGCTGTTTTGGGACGAGCAACTGTCATCGAGCGACACGGTGGCGTGTGGCACCTGCCATGCGAGCCGCGCTGGTGGCACGGATGGCCGTGCAGGCACGAGCCCCGCGCGCGTGGCGGGTCCGGATGGTCAGCTGAATACGGCCGACGACATCATCGGCACGGTTGGTGTCCAGCATCTCGACACGACTGTGTTGCCGCTGTGGGACGCCCTGTTTGGCCTGGATCCGCAGATTACCGGTCGCTGGAGCCCTCCGACGATCAACGCCGCCTTCAACACCAGCCAGTTCTACGATGGCCGCGCGGGCGGCACGTTTGTGGATCCCACCAGTGGCGCCACGATCATTTTGAATGGTGCGTCGTTGGAGACGCAGATCCTTCAGCCGCCCGTCTCGGGTGTCGAGATGGGCCATGACGGTCGCGACTGGAACATGATCGCGGGCAAGATCACGAACGCCACGCCCATGCGCCTGGCTGCTTCGGTGCCGGCGGCGCTGAACACGTGGATTGCAGGTCGCACCTATCCGCAGTTGTTCCAAGAGGCCTTTGGCACTCCGGATGTCACGCCGGTGCGCATCGCCATGGCGATTGCCACCTACGAGCGCGCGCTGGTAAGCAACCAAACGCCTTTCAACCAGTTCCTGCAAGGTGTGCCCGGCGTGCTCACCCAAGAGGAAGCCCGCGGCGAAGTTGTGTTCCGCACGCAAGGCCGTTGCCTCGTGTGCCACCCCGGTCCGCGCGCGACGGACGACAGCTTCCGCTATACGGGCGTGCGGCCGCAGAACGACGACTTGGGCCGCTTCAATGTCACGGGCAATCCAGGCGACCGTGGCCGCATGAAGGTTCCGAACTTGCTCAACCTCGAGCTGCGGGATCGCTTCTTCCACAACGGAGGGATGGCGACCATCGAGCAAGTGATCGACTTCTATAACCGCGGCGGTGACTTCACTGCGCCGAACAAGGATCCGAACATCGTGCCGTTGGGCTTGACGCCGCAGCAGCGCGCCGACTTGGCAGCCTTCTTGCGTCGTCCGTTCACGGACCAGCGCGTGGCTCAAGGCTTGGCACCGTTTGATGACCCGGTGCTGTACGCGCAATCGAACCGGGTGCCGACCAGCATCGGTGCGGGCACGCCGGGCGCGAACTTGCGCACACCGCGCATGATTGCGCTCGAGCCGCCCTATGCCGGTAACCCCGGCATGGCGTTCAGCATCGTCGATGGCACGCCCGGCAAGAAGGCCATCTTGTGCATCTCGCCCACGCAGATTCCTGGCGGAGCGGTGTTCCAAGGCGCGAACTTGTATGTGCCGACCACGGGCTTGCAAGTGGTGCGCATCGGAGCGCTCAACGATGCAGGCAATGGACGTGGTTGGGGTCGTGCGCAAGTAGCGATTCCGAACAACCCGGTGCTCGTAGGCACGCAACGCACCGCGCAATGGGTTGTGATCGACAATGTCTCGGCGACGCAGCGCCTGGCTGCGTCGAACGCCGTGCAGTACACGATCTTCTGATCGCGGCTAGAGCTTCATGCACGAGGGGCGCGACGAGCGCCCCTCGTGCGTTTGGTCGGCTGTTTGCGAGGCTTGCTCAGGTCCACCAAGGCGAGATCCAGCACTTCATCGACAGTGCGCACAAAGTGGAACTGCAAGTCACGACGCGTGGATGCGGGCACTTCGTCCACATCGCCGCGATTGCGCTCAGGCAAGAGCACCATGCGGATCCCTGCGGCGTGAGCCCCCAGCACCTTCTCCTTGATACCGCCCACAGGCAGCACCAAGCCCCGCAAGGAGATCTCGCCTGTCATGGCCAGATCGCTGCGCACCAACCGTCCCGACAACAGCGAACACAGGGCGGTGTAGAGCGCCGTGCCCGCGCTAGGTCCGTCCTTTTGAATCGCGCCCGCCGGCAAGTGCACATGCAGGTCATGCGTCTCAAAGAAGCGCGGATCAAAGCCCAGCGAGCGACTGCGTGACTTGACCAACGACAAGGCCGCTTG
>CAIKQM010000646.1 GCA_903829565.1 uncultured Planctomycetota bacterium | reverse complement strand
GCCGGTACGGACTCGAGCACAAGCACCCGACAGCCGCGTTCATCGACGCTGTGCAAGTGCGCGTACAGCTCGCGTGCATACAGCACAGGATCTGTGCTGGCGACCAACTGCACACAGTCCTGCAACTCGGCTTGCTGCAAGGTTGCATGCGAGGCCAGAACCGCAACGCGTTGCATGACCACTCCGTGCTGCGCCGCCAGCTGCAAGGCCGTAGCGCGCAAGAGCGTGGCCTGTGCATGCGGCACCAAGCGCACCAGAGCCTGCGGCGCGTAGTGCTTGCGCAACATCCCAGGCGCTGCACGCGCTTCGTCGTCGCGCGCGGCTTGTGCGGCCACGCTGACGGGCACACCCAACTCCTGCTCCAAGGCGGCGCGCGAGATGCCGCCCGGTCGCAGCAGCATCGGAGTCGCACCGGAAACATCAACCACTGTGCTCTCGATGCCGACAGAGCAATCCCCACCATCGAGCACCCACACATCGGCCTCGCCCAACGAGCGCACGACATGCGCCGCACAGGTCGGTGAGACCTCGTTGGAACGGTTCGCACTCGGCGCGGCAACGGGCACTTGCGCGGCCTGCAACAAGGCCAAGGCCACCGGATGAGCAGGCACGCGCACGCCGACCTTGGGCAGCCCAGCCGTGACGCTGTCAGGTACACTTGACGCCTTGCGTAAGACCAAGGTCAGCGGTCCCGGCCACCACCTGCGGGCCAAGCGCTCGGCATGCGGTGTCCACTCCCCCACCAAAGCTTGCGCCGCAGCCACATCCGCTACATGCACAATGATGGGATTGTGCGCCGGCCTGCCTTTGGCCGCATAGATGCGCGCCACAGCCTCGGGCTGCAGAGCATGCGCGCCTAGCCCGTAGACCGTCTCGGTCGGAAAGGCGACGAGCTGGCCTTCGCGCAAGCGCTGCGCGGCTGCGGCGATGGCTTGCGGATCAGTTGCGGAGAGGCAACGCACAGCCGCTGTTGTACGCGCTAGCCGGCGCGCTCACCACACCACGCGTACGGCATTCGAGAGATTGAACGCTCCGCCTGCGGGTGCCGCGCAGTACGACACATTCGGATCGCGATACCACGCTTGATACACGCGCACACTGCCGGGCATGAGCACATCGCCCAACGCCGCACTTCGCGCGGAGATCGAAGGCTGGGTCGCACTTGGTACCAAGGCTGCTCCGCCCTGCGTGGTGGTGGTGTACAGCCGCTTCTGTGCACCGCCTGCGCACAGGAGACCGTCTCCAAACCGCAAGGGTGATGCCACTGCCGAGGTTCCTTGGAAGAACAACGCGGAGGTATTGGGGCTTGCCCCGGCCAAGTACAGCTGGAGCGTGTCGGGGTTCGTGCCCCCTGTCGCATTCAAGCGCGCTCCACCGGTGTTATGTGAGTTGTTGCAGCCGCGGTTGGCGAGGCCATGATTGCCACACGGGCATGCAGCCACCGTGCCATCGCCGAAACAGAACTTGGCGATCGTCGCCGTGCACGCGCGCCACGCCGCAAGATAGTCGCTCTCTACTGCGGCAGCAGTCCGGAACGAGCCGCCCACCCAAAGCGCGGGTCCGCTGCCGTCATCATGCACGGCCAGCGTGTTGACGGGGCCATTCAGGCCTCCACCAACTGCGGACCATTGCGATCCATTCCAGCGAGCCAGATACCCAACTGCAGTTGTCCCCACGGCGGTGAAGTCGCCACCTGCATACAGTGCCGGTCCAGTGCCATCGTTGAAGGAAGCCAGCGTCTTCACGAGTGCATTGGGGCCCGTGCTCAGACCCACCCAACCAGCGGGTGTCCATTGGGCCACACGCTGTGTGAAGTTGCCGCCGGCATAGAGCTTTGGTCCCTGGCCATCATCATGTACCGCGAAGGCAAAGACATGGCCGTCAAGTCCGTTGCCTGCGCTCGACCATGTCGTGCCGTTCCAGCGCGCGACATTGCTCGCGGGCGCACCACCAGCGCTTGCAAACGCACCGCCGACGAACAACACGGGGCCGCTGCCATCGTCGTAGACTTGCAGCGCACGCACCGCACCCAGCACGCCGGCGCCCACATTGCGCCACGAGGCACCGTCAAAACGCGCCAGGTTCTGCGCCGGGATGTTGCCCATGCTGCCGTCTTGGAAGTACGTCCACTGGCCGCCGACGTACAGTTGGCCGGCGTACTGTTCCATCGCGTAGGGGCCGCTCGATGGAGCCACGGCACCGCCCACAATGGTCAAGCCGGCAGATGCCACGCGCACCACATACGCGTTGTAGTTGGAGTAGAGCTGTGGGCCGCTGCCGGATGTGTGCTCTCCAAACACGTTGAAGGCATTGGCGGCATAGGTGGACCCCACACCCTGCCAACCCTGGGCAGTGCGCTTGCCCGCATTGTGCAGCACTTGCTCATCGCCTACACAGAAGGAACCACCCGCGTACAGCTGTGCGCCCGTGCCAGCGTCAAATGAGTAGAGCTTGCTCACAGGGCCATTGAGGCCTTGGCGCGCGGGCCCCACACGACTCCAGCCTGCTCCGTTCCAACTCAAGAGACTGCCGAATACGCCGTTGGTTGAGGTAAAGCGACCGCCAAAGTAGAGCTGCGGACCGTTGCCCGCATCGTAGAGAGCCACCGCCGCGCGCGGATTTTGTTCATACGCCAGACACGCCGAACTCATCGGAGTGTCCGTCATCGCTGTCCAGTTTCCTTGACGCCAACGATACAGGCCGGTGTTCAGGGACCATGCGTACAAGGTCGCACCGCTGCTGTCCTGTACACTTGACAGCATCTCCATAGGTGTCACGGAGGGAACCGCCGACCATGTAGTTCCGTTCCAGCGCGCCAGCACGGTGCCCACGCCGGTAAAGGTGCCGTAGGCATACAGCGCAGGTCCGCTGCCGTCATCGTGCACAGTCATGGCGTGGATGGGCGCGGAGGTGTTGCTGCTGACTGCACTCCAAGTGCTGCCGTTCCAGCGCGCAATGCCGCGCGCCAGCGCGCCTCCTGCGTAATAGAAGAAACCGCCTGCATACAAGGCCATGCCGCTGCCGTCATCGTGGACAAGCAAACTTGTCACTCTAGGCGGGGTGCCGATGTTCGTCACTAGCCCGCTGCCCAGAGCGGCCCAAGCAGCTCCATCCCACACCGCAATGCGCGAGGCGGCGACTCCAGCGAGCGCAGTGAAGTCGCCTCCCGCATACAATCGCTCTCCGGCCGCGGTCGTCATGCGGCGCAGCGCACGCACGGGGCCATCGCTAGCCGTGGCGATGCTGGTCCAGGCGGTGCCGTCCCAGCGCGCGACCCCGCTGTCTGTGCCGGCGTACAGCTTGACCCCTGAGCCATCGTTGTAGAGTTCCAAGCACCGCGCGCGTGTCGTCAGGCCGGGCAGGTCGACACACTGCACGCCGTTCCAGCGCCGCGCCCCCGTAGGCAGCCCACGGTCATCTCGCAAGTCGCCGGCGATGTACAACGCAGGCCCCGAGCCATCGTCGTGGACCAGCAGGGCTTCAGGCGTCCCATCCACACCGGCGATGGTCGGAAACGCGCGCCAATCCAAACACTGGGCTTGGCAAGGAACGCACAAGAGGCATAGCCACACGAGTACGCGTAACATGGCTAAACGCTAGTATACCTCCTCAATGGACTCCCAAGCCGTAGGCGTGCTCGTGACCGGCGGGACCTTCGACAAGGCCTACCTTGAGATCGAAGGTCGCCTGCATTTTCGGGACACCCATGTGCCGGAAATGCTCGAGCTGGGGCGTTGTCACCTGCCGATCCGGGTCGAGACCCTGATGTTGATCGACAGCTTGGAGATGACCGACGAGCACCGCGGGCGGGTGCTGGAGGCGGTGCGGGCGGCCCCCGAACCACGCATCGTCATCACGCACGGCACCGACACGATGGAGCTGACCGCGCGCGCCTTGGGGGCGGCCCAGCTCGACAAAACGGTGGTCCTGACCGGCGCGATGGTGCCGTACACCTTCGGCAGCTCGGACGGGCTCTTCAATCTGGGCAGTGCCTTGGCCTACGCCCAAACGCTGCCGCCCGGGGTGTATGTGGCCATGAATGGCCGCTGCCATGTGTGGAGCCAAGTCCGCAAGAACAAGCAGACCGGCGTGTTCGAGCACGTCAGCCCCAGCCCGTCAACCTGAGCCTGTCATCAACCTAGGCCCACTTCATGCAAGTGGGCGGCAATGGCGACCTCGTCGGAATTGGAAGGGCAGAAACTGGCCGGCGTGGAGTCCTGTTCGGCGTAGCGCAGGGTCAAAAGCAGGTCCACTACGCGTTGTTCTAGGCTGTGACTGGGCGG
>CAIKQM010000645.1 GCA_903829565.1 uncultured Planctomycetota bacterium | reverse complement strand
TGCACGATCACCGCATCGACCAGCTGGCTGTCGTGGATGAGGCGCATCGCCCGATCGGCTTGGTCGATGTGCAGGACCTGTTGGACCTGCGGGTCTAGGTGCTGCGCGTGGCCCGTACTTCCCACGAATGGCAGGTGGCGCTGGCGCGCGTCCAGCTGTTGGTGCTGGATGTGGACGGTACATTGACCGATGGACGCATCGTGTACTTCGATCTGCCGTCCCTGCCGGGCACGAGTCAGCCGCAAGTAGGCGAGCTGCTCGCCTTTGATGTGCGCGATGGCTTGGGTTTGCAGACAGTCAAGCGCAGCGGTGTGCGTGTGGTGCTGATCACTGGACGTGGCAGCGCCGCTCTTGAGCGCCGCGCACACGAGCTCGATGTGCGCGTGCTGTCAAAAATTTCGGACAAGCAAGCGACCCTGCAGGCGCTGCAAGCGGAGTATGGCCTGACGAGCGCCGAGACGGCGGCTATGGGTGATGACCTGCCGGATCTGGGCCTTGCCGCAGCCAGTGCGCTGTTCTTTGCGCCGGCAACGGCGGTAGAGCCGGTTCTGCAACGCGCCGACTATGTCACCACTCATGCCGCAGGCCGCGGCGCGGTGCGTGAAGTGTGTGAGCTCCTCGCCGCCGCACGCGGAGTGCCTGCGCGATGAGAAAACTGCTGGTTTTCCTGCTCCTTTTCGGGGCAGGACTGGGCTGGTTGCTGTGGCGTCAACAACAGAACACCAAGCCCGAAGCCCCTCCCGAGCCGGTTGTAGAAGAGACGCGTCCGTTCACCGAAGTGGGCATGGGTGTCGACCCCAAAGGCCGGCAACAAGCTGTCGGTGTGTTGCTGGATGGGCCGTTGGAGTTCGTGGAGCGTGCGACGATCAACGGACGCACCGTGCGCGCCTTGGACTTGCAGGCTTCGGATGTCGATTCGTTGGATGGTGGTCGCTACCTGCTCAAGGACTTGCAGATCGGGATCCACGATGTGGAAGCCGATGCACCGCGTGCGCAACTCAAAGCACCGCGCGCGACGGTGACCTTGTCGACCGACAGCGGCAGCCCGCAGCTCAATCGCACCGTGCCGGTCGAGCTGGAGGGTGTGATCGCGACTCTGTTGCGCGGTGCTCCCATCGTGCCGTTGCGTGTGGAGTCGCCACGCATCGAATGGACTCCTGGCGAGGAACGCTACACCAGCAACGAGGCCGTGCTGTTGTCGGGCAAGGGCTTGAAGGCGAGTGGCCTTGGCTTGGATGCGCACCCGACCAAGGGCACCATCGCGCTCACGCGCGCTGCTTCTCTGACGCTGGATCTAGAGGCGGGTGGTGCCGTGACTTTGTCGTCTGGTGCCGAGGAGGGCATCGACCTGCGGCGCTTGGAGCGCGTGGACGGTGCGTACCTCGAACTGACCGCCAAAGGTGGCGCACGATTGGTCGTGACAGGCGCGCGTCCTACATCGATGGACAGCCGCACCATCACGCTGTTGGGCCGCCTAGGCAGTGACGAGCAGCCGTTCCAACTGGTGTCGGTGGTCGCGGATGGAACCACGGTCGCGGAACACCAAAGCGATGTGTTTCGCGCCGATCGCGCTGAGTTCTTCTTCCGTGCGAACAACACACTGGAGCGAGCCGAGCTGTTAGGCACGGTGGTGCTCGAATCGCGCGGGGATCAACTGCGTAGCGAGATCGCTGACTTCCGTTTCGCTGCTGACGGCACGTTGGACAAGGCGGTGCTGACCGGGTCGCCGCGCGGTCTCGTGAACATTGCACGCTTGTCGACCGAGACCCCCGAGCGCGTCGAGCTCGAAGGCCTTGGGCCTTTGACCCTGACTCGTGGAGCTACAGCCGACTTGCTGTTGGGCGGACCTGCAACGCTCACACTCACGTCCACAGGTGTGGTGCTGCGCGCCAAAGACTTGGTCGAAGGACACGTTGCCGCAGATGGCTCACGCGGCTCGTTGTTGGCCAAGGGTGATGTCGTCATGACGCGCGGCGGCGAAGAGCTGCAGAGCGAAGACATCGAGTTGTTGTATGCGACCACAACAGCGCCCGCCGAACGCCTCAGGTTCATTAGTCGCGGACGCACCAGCCTGAGTGGCCGTACACCGCAAGGCGAGCTCGTTGTGGCGCGTGCCCAAGGTGGTTTGCAAGGCACCGTCGGCGAGCAGAACTTGCGCGTCAGCACGGCGCGCGAGGTGCGCATGGAACTGGGTCAACCGCCGACACTGGTGGCTCAGGCGCGCTTGTTGCGTGCCTTTGACGCCGCAGCGCGCACGTTGGAGGCGAGTGGTGATGTGTTGGTGGAGTCGCCGCAAGGCGTGGGCACCGCTGACGAGTTGAGCGTGCGTGGCCCGGAAGAAGTGGAGCTGCGCGGAACTCCGGGTCGTCCTGCGCGTTGGCAAACCAAACTTGCCGGCAGCGCGAAACCGGATTCCAGCCCTGCGAACTATCGCGCGGTAGCAGAAGCAGAGTTCATCAAAGCGCAACCGCAACGCTTGGAGGCCCGTGGAGCCGTCGTGGCCCAAGTCGTGACGCAGAAGGGTGCGCTCGATCTCACCAGCGGTGTGTTTGTGGTGGCGCTCGCTGATCCGGGCGTGGAGCGGGCCTTGGTCGTGACCGCCGAGCACACAGTGCATGCGGTTGTGGGCCGCGATGCCGAGCAGGTGGTGCTCGATGCCGATTACCTGCGCCTCGATGGTCGCATGGTGATCATTGATGATCAGGAAGTTGCCATCGGCGACGAAGTGGTGGCTCAACGTGGTGTGCGTGTCGCGTGGCAGGGCGCCCAGCTGTTTGAAGGTGCCGGCGAACGCTTCTGGATGCACCGGGATGGGCGCATGCGCCTTGATGCACCGCTCGGCGG
>CAIKQM010000644.1 GCA_903829565.1 uncultured Planctomycetota bacterium | reverse complement strand
ACTCGCTTGTTCGACCAGTGCGAACACGCCATCGGCATTCAAGGCCAACAACCACGCAGCGGCGCCAAAGGCGGCCACGCCCAAGCGCGCATAGCGCACCTTGTGGCGCTCGCTGATGTGTCCTTGCCGGCGTTCCAGCAACGGGAACAGCAAGTTGTGCGACAGCAGCGAGCTGCACACCAACAGGTTCGAGTCGACGGTCGACAGAATGGCCGAGACTAGCGCGCCAGCGAACACGATGTAGAGCCAAGGGGCGAGCTCCTGCTTGGCCAGCGCCGGCAGCACGCCTTCGGGATCGGTAAGCCCTGGCACCAAGCCTGTGCCCACGAGCCCCAAGAAGACCGGAATGCAGCCCACGGCCAGGTACAGCAGGCCGCCTACGATTGTGGCGCCACGCGCGATCGAGCCGCTGCGCGCGGCGCTCATGCGCGCCACCAATTCTTGCGCCACGAGAGAGCCGAGGATCGGAATGGCCCACTCTTCGCACAAGCCGATGGAGAACCCATCGACGCCTGCACTACGCACAGCTGCGCCTGCTTGGAGTGCGGTCTCTGTGCCGCCTTCACGCCAGGCTACCGCGATGCCGACCGCCACAAGCCCAACGATGAGCGCGATGCCTTGGATGAGGTCGGTCCACACATCGGCCAACATGCCGCCGAAGACCGTGTAGGAAATGACCACGATGGCCGCGATGGCGATACCGATCTGCGGGTCCAGCCCGCCCGTTTCCGCCAGCACCGCGCCGAACCCGCGCACCTGTGCCGCGGCCCAGAACAGCGAGGTGGGGATCATCAGTACGGCGGCCAGCTTGGCCGCGCCGGTGCCAAAGCGCTGCGCGAACAGGTCGGCCAGCGTGGTCAGCTTGCGCCGCCAGAGCGGGATCGCGAACAACAAGCCCGACAGGATCAGGCACGCACCGTAGGCGAACGGTTCCGCTTGGGTCAGGGAGAGTCCGTTGGCATACACCTGGCCCGCGGCGCCTAAGCAGGTTTCGGCGCCAAACCATGTGGCAAAGACGGTGGCCGTCGCGAGGATCGGCCCCAGCTTGCGGCCGGCTACAAAGTAGTCGTCCTCAGTGGCCACGCGGCGCGACACGTACGCGCCGATGGCGAACTGCAACAACACCCACGCGAGAACGCCGTATAGGAGGGGGGACATCGGCGCGCGGCAGTGTACGGCGTTAGAATGGTGCGCGTGAAGGAAGAACAGTTCCGCAAGCTGGCGCTCGCCCTGCCCGAGGTCGTCGAGGGGGCGCACATGAACCACCCGGACTTCCGGGTGCGCGGTCGGATTTATGCCACGTTGCTGCCGGACGCGGGGCAGGCGATGGTGTCGCTGACCCCCGAGCAGCAGGCCGCTTGGGTCGAGCGTGACCCCGAGGTGTTCGAGCCCGCGGCGGGGGCTTGGGGGCGCAAAGGTTCGACCTTGATCAACCTGCCGCTGGCCAAGCCGGCCAGTGTCAAGCAGGCCTTACGCGAGGCTTGGGAGCATCAGGCGCGCTAGCGGGGCGTTGCGTACCGAACTTTAACCCTCGAGGTCCCGGTTCGCGGGGACGGCGGTCCTCGGCAGCGCGTCTGGGTGGATGCCTGCGAGTGCGGGCAAAGGGGGACCAATGAAGTTCGATTTTCGAGGCGTGGATGAAGTCCAGTCGTATGTGTTTGTGCCCGCGGACAAGTACCTGTGTAGGGTCGCTGAGGTGCGACCTGGTACTGCGCGGGACGGCAGCGTGCGCTGGTCGTACCGGTTAGAGGTGGCGGAGGGTGCGTACTTTGGGCGCACGGCGGCGTGGGATTCGCTCACGTGGAGCGATCGCGGCGTGGGGCGCGTCAAGCATGTTTTACAGGCGTTGGGGGTCGACACACATGGTGTGGTGGAGATTGAACCTCTGCACCTTGTGGGACGTCGTGCTTGGGTGCAGGTGCAGCCGGAGGAGCGGGAGAACGCGCTGACCGGTATGCGTGAGGTGCGCAATCGCGTGCCGTACATGGGCTATGAGGCCTGTGATGGCGCGCGGGGCGTGCCGCCTCCGGACATGGTCGTGGTCGAGGATGTGGGGCTCCACGAGGGCGCGCACGACGATGAGGCCGAGACCTACGCCGCCGCACAGGTATTCGAGGCGCGCGTGGAGTGGGGCGCTAGTACGCCTGCTGGTGCTGCTGGCACGCGTGAAGGCCTCGCGAGTGAAGTCCTGACTAGCGAACCCAAGCGCAAGCCCGGGCGCCCGCGCAAGAGTCCGCAGCCGCCGGCACCAGCACAAGTGCCCACAAAACCGGCAGTGAAGCCGTCCACAAGCTGAGGACAGGCTGAGGTCACTAGCGCAGGTGTCGTTCGAGATGCCTGCGCGTTTGACTTTTCCCGCACAGCTACGGAGTCTCAGTACATGGATGCACAAGCACAAGCAGCGCTGGTGACGGCGGCGATGTCCGCGGTCGGTCGAGCGTATGCGCCGTATTCGGGTGTGCACGTGGGTGCTGCCTTGCTGGATGATGCTGGTCGCATCCACACCGGCTCGAATGTGGAGAGTGCTAGCTACGGACTCACCGTGTGTGCGGAACGCACGGCCTTGGTGTCTGCTGTGGCCCAAGGCGTGCGGCGCTTTGTAGCCGTGGCGGTCGCCTCGGATCGCAAGCAAGCCTTGATGCCTTGCGGCGCATGCCGGCAGTTCCTGTCCGAGTTTGGGCCTGCTATGCGCGTGCTCGTTGTTGGGCCCAAGGGTGAGTACACGGAGTACGGAATGGACCACTTGCTGCCGTCCGCCTTCTGTCCAGATGATTTGACGAACGTGTGACTGCTATGGCACGACACGCTGCTGCTGAACAACCTAGTGCGGATCCGCAAGCGCGAATGACACAGCTCGTCAAGGAGCTGCGTCATCATGATCGGCTGTACTATGTCGAGGCGCGTCCGGAGATCTCCGACAAGGAGTACGACGCGCTGTTTCGAGAGCTGCGCGACTTAGAATCCGCTCATCCAGGACTTGTGCTGGCCGACAGCCCCACCCAACGCGTGGGAGCGCCTCTGCCCGAAGGAGTGGGCTTCGCCGTGGTCGAGCATGCGGTGCCCATGCTGTCGATCGACTCGCTCTTCAGTGCTGATGAAGTGCGGGACTTCGAGGCGCGCATCCTGCGCTTCTTGAGCTTGAGCGATGCGGACTTGGATTGGGTGCTTGAGCCCAAGTTCGATGGCGTGTCGTTGTCGGTGATCTATGAAAAAGGCCGCTTT
>CAIKQM010000643.1 GCA_903829565.1 uncultured Planctomycetota bacterium | reverse complement strand
CTCACCAACCAAGACTCGATTCGCGATGTGTTGTTGTTCCCCGCCATGAAGCCGGAACGCAGCCACGATGAAGCCACGCAGACCAAGCAGGCCATCGCCAAGCTCGAAGGCCAGCTCGCGGCCTTGCGCGCCAAACTTGAGAAGCACACGGCCACCTGATGTACCGCACGCACCTCTCATGGCGCTGGATGCGCACCCGCCGCACCAATGTGATTGGTGTAATCGGGATCGCTGTGGGAGTCGGCGCGCTGATCATGATCTTGTCGATCATGACGGGCTTCCTTGAGCAGTCGAAGAAGACCCTGCGCGGTGGCCTTTCCGATCTGTCGATTGAGCCGCTGTTCTTGCCGCTCAAAGGCGGAGGCAAAGTCCCGACGGATCCGGCGAGCGCACTCGACATCGTGCGTGCGGACCCGCGTGTCAGCGCCGCGTGCGCACAACTCGTGTGGTACGGCATCTTGGGCCAAGGTGGCAGCGATGCAGCCGTTTCGGCCTTGCGCATGAGCGACTCGCAAGGCGGCAAGAGCCTTGCAGGTGTCAAGTTGATTGGCATCGACTTCCAGGACGAGATCCTGACCACCTCGCTGCAAGAGGACCTGCAACGCACGCCGCGCATGGGTGTGTCGCGTGTGGCGGATACGAGCGATCCGTTTGCAGCACCTCCGAACTACAAGCCCAGCGGACGTCCTCTGCAAGCAGTCGTGGTGGGTGAGCAACTTGCGCGTGCGTGGAGCCTGCGTCGCGGTGACACGATCGAGATCGTGACCGGTGTGCCCGATGCCGAAACAGGCGATTTCCGCACGCAAAATCGACGCTATGTGGTCGCTGGTACCTTCCGCTCGGGCGAGAACGAGATGGATCTCGAGCGCATCTACCTGCCGCGCGCCGAGCTGATTGACTTCTTGGGCACAGGCCGCGCGTACTCGCAGATCCTGATCAAGTCCAAGGACTACGAGCAGCATGGCCGCGCGCTGCAAAGCGATTTGACCGAGCGTCTCGTCGCCGCGGGCGTGCTGCGCGATCTCGACTCGGGCGAAGTGCGCACCTGGGAAGATCACCGTCAGTCTCTCCTCGGCGCCATCAAGAATGAGCGCGTGCTGATGGGCATCATGCTCTCGCTCGTGGTGCTGGTGGCGGCCTTCACCATCTTCGCCATCCTCTCCATGCTGGTCACCGAGAAGCGGCGCGACATCGGCATCTTGACGGCTCTGGGCGCCACCAGTGGCGGTGTGTCACAGCTGTTCTTGCTGGTGGCCTTCTGGGACGCGCTGCTCGGCTGCTTGGCGGGTGCGGTGCTCGGCACCTTGGGTGCGGTGTACATCGACTCCATCGAGCAATGGCTCAGCCGCGTCTTTGGCATTCAGATCTTTGATCGCGGTGTCTACATCTTCGATCACATCCCCTCGGTGGTGAACCCCGTGTGGGTGGCACTGATTGTCTTGGGTGCGTTCTTGTGCACCTTGTTGTTCGCGCTGGTGCCCGCTGTGCGTGCTGGGCGACTCCATCCTCTCGACGCGTTGCGTCACGAATGAGCACGATGCAGCAACCCAACGCAAACCTTCAACCGTTGTTGCGCGCACGCGGCGTGAAGCGTCGTTTCCGCTTGGGGGAGCGCACGCTGGAAGTGTTGCACGGTGTGGACCTCGAACTGCGGCCCGGCGAGCGCGTGGCGCTGATGGGCTCGTCAGGTGCGGGCAAGTCGACCCTGATCCAGATCTTGGGGCTGCTCGATGCGCCAGATGAAGGCGAGGTCTACTACGGCGAAGTCTCGGCGTGGAAGCAACCTGTCGATGCACGCGCGCGCCTGCGCAATCGCTCGATCGGTTTCGTGTTCCAGTTCTTCCACCTGATTCCGGAACTGGATGCAGTCGAGAATGTGCTGTTGCCCGCCATGATCAGTGGCGACCCGGATGTGAAGTCGCGGCGCAAGGAGTTGCGCGAGCGCGCGGTGCAGATGCTGCGCGACTTCGGCCTGGGCGAGCGTTTGGACCACCGCCCGGCGCAGCTGTCTGGTGGTGAGAAGCAGCGCGTGGCCATCGCGCGTGCGTTGCTGTTGGATCCGCAACTCGTCATTGCCGATGAACCCACCGGCAACTTGGACTCCACCACCGGCGCGAAGGTGCTCGACTTGCTGCTCGACGAGCAGAAGAAGCGCAACCTGACGCTACTGTTGGTCACGCACGATGAGCGCGTAGCCGCACGCTGCTCGCGCATTGTGCACATGCGCGACGGACGCGTGGTGACCTGAACGCCTACTTGCGCT
>CAIKQM010000642.1 GCA_903829565.1 uncultured Planctomycetota bacterium | reverse complement strand
GTGGTGTCCTTGTCGAGACGATGCACCAAGCGCGGCCGGTAGCTCACTCCCTCGACAGGCGTCGCGCCGTCTTCGGGCTGCACCTCGACACCGCTGCGCTTGAGAGCCATCGCCAAGACCGCACCGGACAAGCAGCCCGCCTCGCGCGCCCAGCGTTCGGGCTCTGCTGACAAGCCTGCTGGTTTGTCGACAACCAGCACCTCGTCATCCTCGTACAGCACCGGCACCTCTGCCTCAGGAGCCTGCGGCGCGGCCGGTAGCGCTTCGTCTTCCTCGAAGTCGACGATGACCACTTCGTTTTCCGACAAACGCTGGCCCGGATCGGCGGGGTTGCCGTCGACGGTCACCTTGCGCTCGCGAATCTGGCGGCGCAAAAAGCCCTTGTTGAGCAAGGGAAACTGCAGGCACAGGAACTCATCGAGTTCCATACCTGTGCGTTCCTTGGGGATAGGGATGTAGTAGGCCACGGCGGGCGATGCAGGTCTAAGGTAGGTGGCCGATTTAGGTCGTGTACAGCTCGCGCCGCAACGCGCCTACATAGGGCAAGTTGCGGTAACGGCCGGCGTAGTCGAGGCCGTAGCCCACGACGAACAGGTTTTCGACCTCGAAGCACTTGAAGTCCGCTTCCATCTCCACGCTGCGACGCGAGGGCTTATCGAGGAAGACGCACGTGCGCACATCACGCGCACCACGCGCGCGCAGTTCCACTTTCAGCTTCGCGAGAGTGCGCCCCGTGTCGAGGATGTCGTCCACCAACAGCAAGTCACGGCCTTCGATCTCCGAGCCGGTGGGCACGAAGTCGATGCGCAACTCACCCGATTCGGTGCCCGCGCCGTAACTGGAAGCAGCTAGGAACGCGAGCTCGAGCCGATTCGGGATGCGCCGGATCAGGTCCGAGGCAAATACGCAGGAGCCCTTCAACACGGAAACCACCGTGAAGTCACGCCCTGCATAGGCCCGCGAGACTTCGGCAGCCACGCGGTCGATGCCGGTCTTGATCTGGTCTTCTGCGTAGAGAACGCGTTCGATGTCGTCGTGTACCGTCATAGGCAGTAGCCAGTCATGGGTAGCTCCGCATTGTCGCCGTTATGGAGCAGATCGTCAAATCGAAGCCCTTGGCTGCCAGACTCGGCAGGTGTGCCATACTGCCCGCCGAGGCAGAGCAACGCTCAGCAAAGGCCACTCCATGAACGACAGCCCCCAGCTACTGTCCAGCGTGCTTGTGCACACCAACACACGCTACAGCTTGCGGCGCGACGAGGTGGTCCTGCCCTCTGGAAAGCACCAGGATGTGGTCTGGGTGGACCACCCGGGTGCTGTGGGCATCGCGGCCCTCGATCCTGACGGGCGCATGGTCTTGGTGCGCCAATACCGCCATTCCATCCGCCAAGACCTGGTGGAAATCCCAGCCGGACGTCTGGAGCCCGGGGAAGATCGCCTCCAAGCCGCATTGCGCGAGCTGGAAGAGGAAACCGGTCTGCGCGCGGCCGAGTGGGAGTTGCTGCAAGACATCCATCCTGCACCCGGCTTTGCCAGCGAGCGCCTGACCATCTATCTGGCGACGCGCTTGGTACCAGCGGGAGCCGATGCCGCGCAGCCCGATGAGGATGAAGAGTTTGAGTTGGTGCGTTTGTCTCCTGCGGAAGTCATGAGCGCCACAACCGATGCGAAGACGCTGATCGCGGCGGCATTGCTGTTGTTGCGCGAGAACGATACGCGTCCCCTGCCGGATTAGCGCGACCTCTAGCCCCTCAGTCGCGCGCGGCTCTGGCAAGGCTGCTGATCCAGCCAAAGCCACCTTGCCCCGGCAGAATCTGGCCCGCATGGTCGTAGCGCAGCAGCCCGCCCGGTGAAGCAACCACGGCCACGGCGCCTGGCATCGCCAGCAACAAACGTGGCGCAGCCAGAGCCACCTGTGGCGTAACGACCGCCAATGTCACCTCC
>CAIKQM010000641.1 GCA_903829565.1 uncultured Planctomycetota bacterium | reverse complement strand
TGCCGGTGCAGGCCATCGCGGAACGCTATGACATCGTGATCGACTTCAGCGCGTTCCAACCGGGCGAGCGGTTGTACTTCGTCAATGTGCTGGAACACGACAACGGCAAGTTGCCCGATCGCGTGATCCCGCTGAACCAGATCTTGTCGGGCGAGTACATGCCCGAGCGCAAGGACGACGATGGCGATGGTGTCGCGGATCGTTGGGTCAACGGTGATCCGTGTGTAGGCAAGTTCATGGAGTTCCGTGTGCGTGAGTACGCGGAGCAGGATCTATCGATGAATCCCGTCGATTATGTCCCCGGCAAGCGCAAGATGATCCCCTTGCCCATGCCCACGCCGAATGAGATTCGTAACGCCAAGCGTCACAGCTTTGTGTTCGGCCGTGGTGGTACGGACGAGAAGCCTTGGACGATCAAGGTCGACGATGGTGAAGCACTGGTGGCCGACATCAAGACCGTTTCGGTCGCGGCCAACCTTGGTGAATTGAGTGCGGACGGCAATGGTCACTTGCAGGTGTGGACCTTCAAGTCGGCCGGAGGCTGGGCGCATCCTGTGCACGCGCACTTCGAGCAGGCAATGGTGTTGTCCGTCAATGGACAGCAACCGCCGCCGTACTTGCGGTGGGCGCGCAAGGATGTGTTCCGTGTGGGCGGTGGTCCTGAATCCTGGGGAGAGATTGAGGTCGCCATGCGCTTCCGCGAGTTCGCAGGCTCGTATGTCGAGCATTGTCACAACACGACACACGAGGACACAGCCATGTTGCTGCGCTGGGACATCGAAAATCCCGGCCAGACCATTCCGCTGCCGTCTCCGATGCCGAGTTGGGACGGCGTGACATACTTGCCGTCGTACTCTCTACCTTTGGCCCGCACCGGCATCGGTGTGGGACCAGAGGATCCGTTCTTGCACCGAGAGCTTCAGATCGAAGCTGCCGAGTACTCGGAGACGCAAGGGTGGCGCATTCGTGGACGAGTCGTCAATCCCGACGGTCGTCCGCGTGTGCGGGCCTTCATTGGTGCCGCGGTCGGTGGTGGTAGCCGCATCGGCGAAGCCACGGTCGCGGCGGATGGCAGCTTCTTGATTCG
Organism: uncultured Planctomycetota bacterium; assembly: GCA_903829565.1. Taxonomy (GTDB): domain Bacteria; phylum Planctomycetota; class UBA1135; order UBA1135; genus SXXH01. The sequence goes on along the minus strand of CAIKQM010000641.1, from coordinate 14,050 downwards.
CAATGTGGCGGGAGCTCGGCCCCCGCTGACGGCTAGCATGGTCAGCTTGCGTGTGGATGGTGGCGTCGATGCGCCGGGAGTACCGTTCACGCGCCTGCCGTAAGTGAGTCTGCTGTCGTTGAGTCAGTCTCGATGGTAGTTAGGTGGCGGTGTCTGGGGAGACACCGCCACCTTCTTTCTTAGCGGGCGCACGGTACGCTGGGCGCGCCATGCGCGAGCGCTACAGCGGTGCGGGTGCCAGCCCCAACAAGCCAGCGAAGCAGCCGGTCAAGGCTTCTCCGTTGCGCCAGCGGTTGCTCGAAGAGCTGCGAGCTGTACGGCTGGCGCGCGGGATGTCTTTCCGCATGTTGGCTCTGCATGTGCGTGTGTCGGCGACCTTGTTGATCTTGATCGAACAAGGCAAGCGCGAAGCCAGCGTAGAGCTGATGCGCGAGTGGTGTGAGGCCTTGGATGTCGAGCCGGAGCTGCGCAGTGCGCTGCAGGCCTTGTCGATCTTGCATCACGGCAATGTAGAAGACCGTTTGGAAGCCGCTCAGACCTTGAGCGAGTGGGAGCAGCGCGCGAATGCGCAGGTGGTGCGTACGACGGTCGGCGTCGAATCCGTGCAGCGTTGCTTTGAGGCTGCGTTCCAAACGAAGCCTACGCATGTGGTCGTGGCGCCGGGTCGCGTCAATTTGATTGGCGAGCACATCGACTACAACGGTTTGAGCGTGTTGCCGATGGCCCTCGATCGTGCGGTCACGATCTTGGTCCGGGCGCGCACGGATGGTCGTGTGCGTGTGGCGAATGTGGATGCGCGCTACACCACGCATGAGTTTGTCATGGCGCGTCAAATTCCCTTGACGGCAGCAGGCGGTTGGGGCAACTACCTGCAAGCGGCAGCTCAATTGGTTGCTCAACGCACGACAGAGCCGTACCTGGGCGCGGATCTGTGCGTGGCGGGGGATGTGCCCGAGGCGGCCGGGCTGAGCTCGTCGAGCGCCTTGGTCGTGGGCGTCACGCTGGCGTTGCTGGCTGCACAGCAAGCTACGGTGCCGCGACTCGAGTTGATGGAGCTGTGCGCACAAGCCGAACGGTATGTGGGCGTGTCGAGTGGTGGCATGGACCAAGCCATTTGCCTCGGCGGACGCTTGGATCATGCCGTCAAGATCGGCTTTGCGCCCTTGCGTTTGGAGGCGGCCCCGTTGCCTAGTGAGTGGCGTTTCGTGGTCGCGCACAGTGGCGTCAGTGCGCACAAAGCCGGGCGCGCCAAGGAGGCGTACAACACGCGTGTGCGCGAATGCGCAGAAGCCTTGCAACGCTTGTGCGGTGTGTGCGGTCTGGATGTGGCGGATGGTTGGAAAGGCTTGTTGCGTGCGCGCACTAGCGAGGACCTAGTTCGCCTGGCAGAGACGCGCCTGCCGGCGCTGTTGGCCAAGCGCAGCCGGCATGTGCTGACCGAGGCACAGCGTGTAGATCGTGCCGTGCAAGCGATGGCTCAAGGTGATGCGCGCGCCTTCGGCGCCTTGATGGATGCGTCGCATGCGTCGTTGCGCGATGACTATGAGGTCTCGTGTCCAGAGCTCGACGAACTGGTCGAGCTGGCGCGTGCGCAGGGTGCTGTGGGCGCGCGCCTGACCGGCGCGGGCTTTGGCGGTTGCATGGTGGCCCTGACCACGGAGGCTCAGGCACACAGCGTCGCGGAGGGACTGCGCCGGGATTGGCAAGTCGCGCGTGACTTGCCCGAGGCAAGTGTGCTGGTTGCGCGCGCGTCCCGTGGTGCCAGCGTCCAGATCCTGTAGTCAGGGCGCCTGTAGTCAGCGCCGCATCGAGACCAAGAGCGGGGCGGGGCCTTCTTGCAGGGTTGTGAACTCGGTCTTCGAGTGCACCCCACGCCAGCCTTCGAGGGCCACAATTTGGCCCACGGTTCCACCCAAGGTGTTGCCCGGTCCGGGGCACCACAGCTGGTCCGGTGCCAGTTCGCGTAAAGCAACCTTGACAGACAGACCGAAGTCGTAGGGCTCGTACACCTGCGCTCCAAAGGTGTAGGCGCGCAACGCCTGCAGATCACACGACCAGGGCGTGTGGACCACACCACGGCCATCAATCAGTGTCAGGTCGGGTGTACGGAACTCGATGGACGCGAGGCGCTCGAAGGCCAAGTCCGAAACGCGCCGCACCAAACGCGTGTGGTAGGGGCCATGTTGTTCGAGTTGCAGCGGATACTGGTTCGAACCCAGCTTGACCTTGGGCAGAGTTTGCTTGAGGTGGGCCAAACCCGCATCCGAACCAGCCAGCACCGCCAGCCCGCCGAGATGAATCGAGGGCATGGCTTCGCCTTGGCTGGTTTCCAGCGCGCGGTGCACCGACTGCGCGCGCTCCGGATCGAGGCGCCACTCGTCATCCACCAGCGGGTACAGCAACTGGCCTCCGCCGGTCTGCGCACAGACTTCCTTCTGCAGGAGCGACATGGTCTGCACCACGCGGAAGCCGTCTTCAAAGCTCAACACACCACCCACCGTCAAAGCGGTGTACCAACCGAGCGAGTTCCCTGCGACGCCCACGCATTCGTGTTCAGCGCAGGCGCTGGCAGAGTCGAGCACGGACACCAACCAGATCAGCGGTGACACATTCTCGGGCGCCAAGTGCAAGCTGCGATCGAACTTCGCTGCTTGATCCAGCTCCAGCAACGGCGTGAGTCCGAACTCGGCGCGCACGCGCTCGGCCGCTTGCACGCGCGAGTCGTTGGCATCGAGCGACTTGAGTTGCTTCTCGGCATAGCTGCCGCGTCCGGGGCAGAGGATGGCAATGCGGCTCACGCGAGGATCTCCTTCATCGAGGCCAGGATCTCGTCTTCTCCCAACAGCACGCAAGCGGTGGCGTTGCCCAGCGGAACATACGTGTCCGCCGAGCGTGCGCTCTTGAGCGGACCTTGGAAATCATGTTCGGCAAAGTGCGCGATGACTGCGTCGGCGATGCCGCCGGCCGTGGCGCGAGCTTCGTCGACCACCAACACGCGACCACAGGCGCGGGCATGGGCGTCCAAGGCATCGCAGCGCAGCGGTGCCAACCAACGCAAGTCGACGACGCGCGCGCGTTTGCCTAGTTCGGCCTCCAAGCGCTTGGCCGCGCGCAGAGACAGGCGCACTCCGTTGCCGTAGGTCACCACCAACACATCCGTGGCTTCGGGATGGTGCACACCCACATCACCCGGCAACAGCGCATCGTCAAGTTTGCCTGACGGTGCAGGGTAGTCGCACAGCCAGCCATTGTCCCCATCGGCGTACAGGTCCTTCTCGTGATAGAGCGCAATCGGCTCCAGCACGCACACCACACGCCCGCAGGCCTCCGCCGTGGCGACAGCACCGCGCAAGATGCGTGCAGCATCATCGCCGCGCGAAGGGACTGCCAACATGAGGCCAGGGATGTCACGCAACGCTCCCAACGAGTTGTCGTTGTGGAAGTGCCCGCCGAAGCCCTTCTGGTACGCCAGACCTTGGATGCGCACGACCATCGGGTTCTGGTACTGCCCCGAAGAGAAGAACTGCAGCGAGCACGCCTCGCCGCGCAGTTGATCGAGCGCATTGTGGATGTACGCGAGATACTGGATCTCTGGCATGGGCAGGAAGCCCACATGCGCAGCACCTTGTGCGATGCCCAGGATCGTCGTCTCGTCCAGCAAGGTGTCGAACACGCGCGTGATGCCGAAGCGCTTCTGCAAGCCTTGCGTCACGCCATACACGCCACCCTTCTTGGCGCTGTCTTCGCCAAACAGCAGCGTGTGCGGGTACTGCAAGAACAGATCGTGCAGAGCGGCGTTGATCTGCGCGCTCATGGTGCGCCGCGCGACACTCTTCTGAGTCTCCGGCAGCTGTCCGCCGAAGAGCTCCGCGCGTGCTTCGGGCTTGAGACCCTGTGTAGAACGAGTGCGAATGGCGAACTCGTCATAGGGTGCCAGCGTCTCCATGACTTCCGCACGCGTAGACAGCTTCGGGCGCCGTGCGGCTTCCTCGGCGCCCGCCATCACGCGTGCGCGCGTGTGCGTCACGATGCTCTTGAGTTGCGCGGGCGTCGCGGCACCCGTGGCAATCAAATGGCGAGCAGCACCCAGCAACGGATCGCTGGCCTCAATGGCCTCGATCTCGTCGTTGCTGCGGTAGGTGGTCTCTACATCGCTGCCGGCGTGGCCCCACAAGCGCACCGTCTTCAAGTGCAAGAAGGCCGGGACTTTGGTGGCGCGGCAGCGCTCGATCGCAGCAGAGCACGCATCCCAGACTTCGTCGAGTGTGCCTTGCGCCAGCGTGTAATCGAGGTGCGTTTGCGACGAGTAGCACTCCTCGATCCAACCACGCGGCGTGTCGACGGAGATGCCGATGCCGTTGTCTTCGCACAAGAACACCACCGGCAACGGATTGCCGCGCTTGTGCACATAGCGCGCCGCATTGAACGCGGCTTGCGCAGTGGCGTGGTTCGCGCTGGCATCACCAAAGCTGCACACGACCACCGCGTCCTTGGGCAGGCCAGTCTCTACACCGGTGCGGCGTCCACGCGACAACGCAAAGGCCAAGCCCACCGCCTTGGGCAGGTGCGAAGCGATGGTCGAGGTCTGAGGCGGGATCCAGAGCGGCTTGCTGCCCCAGACCTTGTGGCGGCCACGGGAGATCGGGTCATCGCTCGATGCGCACAACGACAAGAGCGTGTCGAAGACCGGCGTGGCTCCGGCCATCTGGCGCGCGCGTGCCTGCACCAACGCTCCGCTGCGGTAGTGCAAGAACGCCGGGTCATTGGTGCGCGTCAGCGCTCCCACGATGGCGTTGTACTCGTGACCCGCGCTGCCGATGGTGTAGAAGCTGCGGCCAGTGCGCTTGAGCTCGCGCGCAGCCACATCCAGAGCGCGCGAAGCGAGCATGTCCTCGAACAGCTCGCGCGCTTTGCGTGCGGTCAGTCCAGAACCTGCGCGCAGCGGTTCATCGGGGCCAAGCAGGTGTGCGGCGGGTGCCGCGGAGTCGAGGTAGTTGTCGAGGTTGCGTTCGACAACGGCGACGCGGTTCGTAGTCACGCTGGTGCTGCCCGATGCACAGCCCTCCGGAGGCTTTGCGCGGGCACCTTTCGAGCCAGACAGGGTACTCGCCCTTGCACGATCCGTCCATGAAGCCACGATAGGGGACGAGGAAACAACCATGCTCACGGTCCTGACTCTGTTGCTAGCGGCTGTTCCGGCGCTCCAGGCGCCTGTCAAGGAAACCGGCGCACGCGAGACCGACGCCCAGCGCGCCGCACGCATGGCGTGGTTCCGCGAAGCACGCTTCGGGATCTTCCTGCACTGGGGGCTCTACACGACGGCGGGAGGTCAATGGGACGGCCAGCGCGTGAACGACTGTGGTGAGTGGATCCAGAACTTCGGCAACATCCCGACCAGTCGCTACAAGGAACTGGTGCCGCGCTTCCAGCCGGACCAGTACGACCCCAAGGCCTGGGCGCAGTTGTTCCATGACGCAGGTGCGCGCTATGTCGTCATGACGACCAAGCACCATGACGGCTTCTGCTTGTGGGACAGTGCGCGAGTCGAGGATTGGGATGTGGGCGCCACACCGTACAAGCGCGATGTGGTGACACCACTGGCCGAGGCTTTGCGCCAGCGCGGGCTGAAGTTCGGAGCCTACTACTCGATTCTTGATTGGCGTCACCCGGACTACGGTGCACGGCCCAAGTTCAATGACTACGCCAGCGGTGAGACCAACATGACGCGCTATGTAGAAAGCTACATGCTGCCGCAGCTGCAAGAGCTTTTGACAAAGGCCAAGCCGGACTACCTGTGGTTCGATGGCGGCTGGGATGCGTGCTACACGCATGCCATGGGCGTGCAAGTTGATGATTATGTGCGATCTTTATCACCGCACATTATTGTCAACAACCGGGTAGACAAGGGTTTCACCGGCATGGATGGGCGCACGGCTCAGGGTGATTTCCGCGGTGATTGCGGCACGCCCGAGCAGGAGATCCCTGAGAACGGCTTTGGCCCGGGTGTCGACTGGGAGACGTGCTATTCGATGATGAAGATCCCGGGCAAGTGGACCTGGGGCTGGCGCAGTGATGTGACCGAGTGGTCGACGCCGCGTCAGATCGTGGACTTGCTGGTCGAATGTGCTTCCAAAGGCGGCAATCTGCTGCTGAATGTGGGGCCTACACCGCAAGGCACCATTCCTACCGAAGCTGCCGAGCCCTTGCGTGCTGCGGGTGCTTGGATTGCGCGTCACTCAGAGGCGATCTACGGCACCCAAGCGTCGCCGTTTTCCGGCAAGCTCGAGTTCGGCCGCGTCACGCAGCGTGGCGCCACGCTGTACCTGTTCCTAAACGATGCGCGTGCGGGGCAGACGATCGTCCTGCCTGGACTCACGACCAAGATCCGCGGCAGCGAGCTGCTTGGTGGTGCGGGTGGCGGTGACTGTGCGTTTGGTTCGCGCGCTGATGAAGGCATCGTGATCTTGCCCATGGAGCTCAAGCCGGACGGGTTGCGCACCGTGGTGCGTGTGGACCTGGAAGATGTGCCGCAGGTCGTCAAGTTGCGCTTCCGCGCCAAAGACGGGCAACTGACGCTGCTGGCGACCGAGGCCGCCATTGAGGGCAAGCTGCTGCGCGTCGAACAGCACGCCGGCGGCAGCAATCTCGGCTATTGGCTCGACCCCAAGGACAGTGCGAGTTGGCCTGTGGTTCTAGAGCCTGGCACTTGGCAGTTGCGCGCGCGCTTGGCGTGTGCGCATGCGTCTGCTGGCAGCCGCATGCATGTCCGATTGGATGGACAGAGCATTGCCAACTACACGGTCGCGGGCACGGGTGAGGGCTGGCACACCTACAACGAAGTGGTGCTGGGCGAAGTCAGCGTGGACGTGGCGAAGGACGCCACGGTACAGCTGACCGCAGATAACAAGAGCGGCGAAGCGGTGGTCAATGTGGAGCGTCTGGTTTGGGTGAAGCGCGAGAGCCGCGCGGCACAGGCAAGGTGGTGCCCACCATGGTGTTGGCGACCAGCAAGCCACCTGCCAACGCGATGGCCGTCAAGAACATGCGGAATGCCGTCTCCACGCCCGAGACCACATCATGGCTCATGAGTGACTGAATGCTGGCGAAGCCGACGCTACCCGGTACCAACAACAGGATGCCGGGTACCAAGGTCACGGCTGCGGACACACCACGTGTGCGTGCCAACACGCGTGAGCCTGTGCCCAAGACCAACGCACCCAGGAACGCACCGAGTTCCGGTCCCAGCACCAGCGTGCCAAAGCGTGAACCAGCGAAAGCCACTGCGCCGGCGAGCACAATCCAGCCTGCATCGGCGCGGCGCGCACGCAACAACACAGTGAAGGCGAGTGGTGCCAACAGCAACGCGAGGTAGAGCGTCCAATCAGGCAGTTGCGAGCCATCGACCGTGGCGATGGGCGGCAGTACGCGCACCAACTGTGCGCCCAAGGCCGCGCCAAAGCCCAACGACATGAAGGTCAGCAGCGCACCCATGAAGCGCGCGGTACCCGCGATCAAGTGTCGTGCTGCCAGCTCTGTAGTGGCAGTGGTCAAGGTCAGGCCCGGCAGCAACACAATCAAGCCCGCCAAGGTCACTGTGTAGACCTGCACGGTGTCGCCGCTGTAGGCCACAAAGTGCGCGCACAGCACCGCGTAAGCCGAAACGAGGAGCGCTGTGATGGGCTCGAACAAGCGTCCGAGCCACGCATGTGTGCGCGCCCATTGGTCGAGGCTGCCGACCAAGAGTCCCGCCACCAACGAGGCCAGCACATCAACCAAGGCACCATCGAAGAAGCGCGCGGCGGCCGCAGAGGCGAGGCCAAAGCATGCGACCTCGACCCATGGCCGGTAGGGAGCACGCGCACGCATGATCTCGTCAAGCGTGCGCTGGGCCTCTGTCAAGGCAACTTGACCGGTGAGAAAGTCCTGCACCAAGGTGTCGACACGCGCACGTTTGCCCAACTCGGGCGAACCTGGCTGCAAGCGCAGCAGCTGCGTGTGCTGATCACCCAGTTGCCCGAAGGCTGCCTGCAGTTGCGTAGGTGCCGCGAAGACATGAATCTGCAGGCCCAAACGCTCGGCAATCAGCTCCATGGCCTGCTCGATGCGCGTGGTGGGCGCACCGTACAGGTGCAGCGCTCGCCCCACAGCCATGACAAAGGCCACAGCCTCCTGCGAACGCTGGTCGTGCATGATGAAAAGGGCTCAGTCCTCGCGCTTTTCGAGCTTGGCCCACGTGTCCTTCAGCGTGGTGGTGCGCAAGAAGACCGGCGCCTGCGGGCGTGAGTCCTTGGGGTCCACATAGAAGTAGCCCACACGCTCGAACTGCCAGTGCGTTCCCGCGGCAGCGGCTTGCAGACTGGCTTCCACCTTGGCGCTTGTCACCACCAGCGACTGCGGATTGAGGTTCGTCTTCCAGTCGACGCCTTCCGGCACATCATCAGGATGCTCGACCGCAAACAGATGATCGTAGAGGCGCACCGGCACATCCACGCATTGCTCGGCCGACACCCAATGGAGGATGCCTTTGACCTTGCGGCCATCCGGCGTTTGGCCGTGACCCGTTTGAGGATCGTAGGTGCAGACCAACTCGACCACGCGTCCTTCGGCGTCCTTCTTCACCTCTTTGCAGGTGATGCAGTACGCGTAGCGCAGACGCACTTCCTTGCCCGGTGCCAAGCGGAAGTACTTCTTCGGCGCTTCTTCGCGGAAGTCATCGCGCTCGATGTACACCGTGCGCGTGAGAGCAATCTTGCGCGTGCCTGCGCTGGGATCTTCGGGATTGTTGACCGCGTCCAGCCACTCGACATGGCCTGCGGCGATGTTCTCGATCGTGACCTTGATCGGATCCAGCACCGCCATCGTGCGCGTGGCGCGCTTGTTCAGGTCGTCCCGGATCGCATTCTCCAGCACGACGCGCTCGATGGTGCTGGTTGCGCGTGCCACACCGATGTGGTCGCAGAATGCGCGCAACGCTTCCGGCGTGTAGCCGCGCCGGCGAATGCCTGAGATGGTGGGCATGCGAGGATCGTCCCAGCCATCCACCGTTCCGCTCTTCACTAGCTCGAGCAGCTTGCGCTTCGACAGCACCGTGTAGGTCAACTGCAGGCGCGCCATCTCGATCTGGCGCGGATGATGCGGCACCGGCAAGTTCTGGATCAGCCAGTTGTACAGCGGCTTGTGGATCTCGAACTCGAGCGTGCAGATCGAGTGCGTGATGCCTTCCAAGGCGTCGCACTGTCCATGCGCGAAGTCATACATCGGGTAGATGCACCACGCATCTCCGGTGCGGTGATGGTGCGCGCGCATGATGCGGTACAGCACCGGGTCACGCAGGTTCGGATTCGGCGACGCCATGTCGATCTTGGCGCGCAGCGTCTTGGTGCCATCAGCAAACTCGCCCGCGCGCATGCGTCGGAACAAGTCGAGGTTCTCCTCCACGCTGCGCGTGCGGTACGGGCTTTCCTTGCCCGGACGGTCCAGCCAGCCGCGGTACTCGGAGATCTGATCGACGCTCAAGTCGCAGACATACGCATTGCCATGTTGGATGAGGTGCTCGCCGTACTGGTACAGCTGCTCGAAGAAGTCGCTGGCGTAGTACAGCGCATCCCACTCAAAGCCCAGCCAACGCACATCGGCCTGGATCGAGTCGACGTACTCCTGCTCCTCCTTCGACGGATTGGTGTCGTCAAAGCGCAGGTTGCACTTGCCGTTGTAGTGCTTGGCCAAGCCGAAGTTGACGCAGATCGACTTGGCATGCCCGATGTGCAAGTAGCCGTTCGGCTCGGGTGGAAAGCGCGTGTGCACGCGACCTTCGTTGGCGCCGTGGGCTAGATCGCGGGCGATCTCGTCATGGATGAAGTGGTGCTGCTCAACGCTCATGGTGCGATTGAGCAAGATACCAAGTCAGCGCAAGCCAGGTCTCACCATCGGCTGGTTGGCGGCGGCCTCGGCGTACTCCTGTGCCGAAAGCGGAGCCACTTCGTCAGGATGCGTGCCCCCCGAGCGCCGTGCAGGTACGGTCGTGTACAGGGCCTTCGGCAGCCAGTCCGCGAAGAAGGCCTGCTCGACCTCTTCGATGGTCTCGACATTGAAGCGCACCTTCTCGCGCAAGCCGGCCACATGCGCCACGGGCGGCGTGCCGAGGCTGCCGCGCGCTGCTGCTTGCGCGCGCTGGAAGTGCGAGCGGAACGCGCGCTGACCGAACTCAAGGAAGTGCAGGAAGGTGTGGTGCGTGCTGTTGGCGCCCGCCCATGGATAGGGATGCAGCTCCCATGCGCTCGACATGCGGCCGATCTCGGACTCGACCTCTTCGTTGGCGGTGCGTGTGCGCCGCCCGTCCTTGTGCTGGTAGAGCGCGTACAAGCGCAAGTCATCGCCTTCGGCATACCAGATGCGTCGCACGCCATAGCGCGCGGGGTCCTGCGCGATGTGCGAGCCGCTCTCCAAGCCGAACTCGCCCACGATGAACAGGTCCACGTACTCTTGCTGCTCTTCGATCCAGTTGATCGTGTCCAGTGCTTCGGACACCGTTTCATCCGGATGGTCCGTGAAGGTCATCCACTCGGTGGCGACACCTGCCTCATGGAAGCTGCGATTGACCGAGGTCAACGTCTCGCGGTCGACGCCCTTGCGCATCAGGTCCAGGATCCGATCCGAACCGGACTCGATGCCAAACGCCGCGCTGCGCAGGCCGGACTCGTACAAGAGTTTGGCGCGCTCGGGAGTGAAGTACTTCTCGATCTTCAGGTCGCTGGACCAGCGGATCTTGAGCTTGCGATCCAACAGCTCCTGCGCGAAGAGCACCGCGTACTTGGGACTGAGCACATCGCAGGAGATGTAGAAGTTCTTGACGCCATGCCGACGCGCCAGCTGTGCCAGTTCGGACACAGCTTTGGCTACAGGCACTTCGCGATAGCCCGCAGTACCCGTCTCGGTCAGGCCGTAGTAACAGAACGAGCACTTGCCCCAATAGCAGCCGCGCGTGGGCGCATACAGCAGCGTGCGGCTCGGCGCGAGGTAACGATCCAGATCGAGATCCGAATAGTCAGGCATCTCTGTGCTGCGCAAATCCAGTGTTTCGCGCGGTCCCAGCACACAATCGCCGGTCGTCGGATCCAGCGTCAACAGGTTCGGCACTTGCTTGAGCAGCTCGTGCTTTGCTTGCGCGCCTTCACATGCATGCCACTGCTCCAACAGCGGGAACAGCACCTCCAGCGTGCGCTCGCCCTCGTACATGCCGATGGCGTCGACCCACTCAAAGAACTTGCGCTTGCGCTCGGGGTCCAGGTGCGTCACGACTTGATGCACCGCGGGACCACCAAGAGCCAAGAAGAGCTTCGGGTTGCGCGCGCGCAGCTTGCGTAGCAAGTAGACCGCCTCGGGGATCTGCGAGGGGAAGACCACGCTCAAGCCGATGAAGTCACACTCGTCGACATCGAAGTCGGGCGGTGCGCCTTCGTCCCAGTCCCATTCGTCGCGTGGCAGCAACCAGCGCTCGTACAGCGCTTCGAGCGGCGATGCTTCCTCCGCGCAATAGTTCTCCAGCAGCTCGAAGCTCCACGGCAACACATTGTGCGTCGCGGCGTTGAAGCTGAAGCGATAGGGCCAATGTGCCGCTGAGAGCGCCTCGAAGTACAGGTCGGTCCTGCGGCGCGCCAAGCTGTACTGGTCCGCATCGAAGAACAGCTCGCGCGTGGTGAACACTTCCGTGGGCGTGGGTTGCGCACCGAGGTAGTGCTCGATCTTCTCGCGCGCGGCCGCCAGCGCGCGATACTCACGCGCCTCATCAAACGACAAGAACGGCCGGCGGTTGAGGTCGATGAAGCGCGACCCCACCTTGCGCGCCACCATGTGCGCGGCCTGATGCGACATGAGCCAGCGCGCTGCCTCCACATTGGCGTCAAAGACTTTGGCGTCCAGGCCCTTCGCCCGCAGATGCCCCTTGAGAGTAGGCAGGCTCAGGTAGGGTTGCGTCGGGTCCGCGAACGGAGGGTGGATCAGCAAGCGGTCCATGCGAGGGCGGAGAGGATACTCGATGCCGCGTTCGAGCTCCCGCTCGTTATCCTCAAGTGGCATGAGTGCGACCAGTCCAGCAGCACAGCAACACCACGCACAGCGCGTGGCCTTGGTCACCGGGGCCGGTGGAGGCATCGGCCGTGCCATCGCGTTGGCTTTGGCGCGCGACGGCTTGCAGGTGATCGCGCTCGGCCGCCACGCCGACAAGCTGGCGGCGACACGCGCGCTCGTCGAGGCGGGCGGCGGTGTGTGCAGCGCGATCGTGGGGGATCTGCGCCACTCGGCTTGGCACGCGGAGCTTGCCGCCCGCGCCCCGCGCATCGATGTGGTCGTGCACAACGCCACCTCGTTCCCTGTCTATGGCAACCTGGAAGAGGTCCCCAGCAACCAGTTCGACGAGGTGCACGAGACCGTCGTGCTCGGCCCGGCGCGCATCTGTGCTCACCTGTTGCCCGCCATGCGTGCGGCTCAGTTTGGGCGCATCGTGTTCGTAGGTTCCATCGCGGGTACCAATGGTGCGCGGCGTCAAGCGGCCTACTCTTCTGCCAAGGCCGCTTTACATGGTCTGGTGCGCTCGCTGGCTTTGGAAACGGCGCGCGATGGCATCACCGTCAACCTCGTCGAACCTGGCGTCGTCATGACCGAGCGTGTGCTGGAAGCGATCCCTGAAGCCACCCGTCAGGCATTGGTGGCCAACACGCCGATGGGGCGTCCGGGGCGAGCAGAAGAGATTGCGGAGGCCGTGGCCTTCTTAGCCTCCGACAAGGCTTCCTACATCACGGGCGCGACCCTGCCGGTGACCGGGGGGCTGGGGCTCGGTTTGTTCCCACCGACCATGGGTTGAGGCTTTTGTGCCTCGGCGGACTTGACGATCTGCCTATAGACTTAGGCGCATGCTGTCACGCCTCCTGTACACCCTGATCAGCCGCGTTGTGGCTGTGGCCTGCGTGCTCACCGGTGTTGCTTCTGCCCAAGCGGCGGAAGTACGCGCCTGTTGGTTGACCCACTACAGCTACGTGGGCAAGACCGAGCCGCAGTTGCGGGCCATCGCCCAGAACATCAAGGCCGGCAACATGAACACGGTGTACGTGGCCATGTACTCGGGCCAGCAGACCATGTGGCCCAGCAAAGCCTATGCGGCGGCTGGCGGCACATGGGTGTCAAGTACAGTTGACTGGGCGCGCGACATGTGCCGCATCTTCCATGAGGAAGGTTTGCTGGTGGGCGCATGGTTCGAGTACGGCATGGCGGTGGGCTATGCGACTCACCCGATTGCCGTCGCTCATCCCGATTGGCTGGCGCGCGATGCAGGCGGTGATGCGGTCACCGGTGAGAACGCCGGCTTTGTGTTCCTTTCGCCCGCATCGCAGCCCGCGATGGACATGCTCAACGGCATGGTCAAAGAGCTGGCCGAGAACTACGACTTCGACGACATCCAAGTCGACCGCATTCGTTGGGGGCGCAAGGCTACGGGGCGCGAGTACGGCTACGAAGCACCGTGTGTCGCGGCCTACCAAGCGCAGTACGGCACCACTCCGCCGTCGAATGTGAACAACACACAGTGGGTGAACTTCCGTGAAGCGCTGATCAACGCGAACATGCAGCGCTTCTACAACACGGTCAAGGCTGCGAACCCCGCGATGCTCGTGTCCAGCGCACCGACGGGCTCCTATGGCATCACGCAGCACATGCAGCGCTGGTCGTCGTGGTTGAGCGGTGGCTACATCGACCTCGTCATCCCGCAGATGTACTTGACGACCTTGTCGAGCTTCCAGACCGAGTTCAACACCTGCCGTACACAAGCGGGCACCAATGTGGCCAAGCTAGGTGTGGGCTATCGTGCCCAAGATGACAATGACTGGTCGCTGGTGCGCAGCCAGTTGAACTACGCGCGCGGCCAAGGCGTGCCGCATGCAGCGCTGTGGGTCTATCACCAGTACACGGCGCAAATCGCCATCCAAGACGAGATCACTAACCTGCCGTTGACGGGGAACCCGTGGAATGCCGCGGCGTACAATCCTTTTGACAACGATCG
>CAIKQM010000640.1 GCA_903829565.1 uncultured Planctomycetota bacterium | reverse complement strand
CCGTGGCCTTTGGGCCAATGGAAGCCAGCCCACGAGGCCGAGCGCGGCTCTGTCACGCCGATTGGACGCAATCCTGGCGATCCGTCTACACCGCAAGGAGCATCCGGGGCTCCGCGCGAGACCACCGAGCGTCTGACGGGAGAAGCGTTGGAGCGCACGCTGTCGCGCATCCCGTGCATCCCCATCTCTGCCAGCGAAGGCCGTGAGTTGCTGGCTCGTGCAGCCACGGCAACGGTGGAGTTCGAAGTCCAAGCGCCGCCGCGGCCCGTGGTGCTGCACAATGTGATCGCGCGCTTGGATGGCAGCAGTGACTTGCTGGTGCTAGCGGGCAACCACCGCGATGCGTGGGTGCGAGGCGCCAATGATGCCGCCTCGGGCACGGTAGCGCTGTTGCGTGCGGCGCAGATCTTGGGTGCCCGCGCGCAAGCAGGCTGGAAACCGGCACACGACATCGGCATCGCGCTCTGGGATGGCGAAGAGTTCGGCTTAGTCGGCAGCACCGAATGGGCCGAAGCACACGCCGCAGAGTTGCGTCAAAATCTTTTGACCTACATCAACATGGATGTGGGTGTGTCAGGTGTGCGCTTTGGTGGTGCGGACGGCACACCGGGCTTGCTTGGCACTCTTCGTGCGGCGTTGGAGCGCGTGCCTGCAGCTCCAGCGGAAGGCATGCCCAGCGGCAGCCTCTGGGACGAGTGGCAGACTGCAGCCAGCAAGCAATCCCCTGCACGAACGCCCCGTTTGGACCTGCCCGGTTCGGGTTCGGACTTCACGGTCTTCCTGCACCACTTGTCGCTACCTGTGTTGGATCTAGGCCTCTCCGGCAATGGAGGCGGTCAGTACCACACCGCATTCGATGACTTGCCCGTGGTCGAGCGCCATCTCGATCCGGGCTATGTGGGCCACGAACTTGCGGCGCGCATGATGAGCGAGCTGCTCAGCGAGTTCGCCATGCGCGGTGAAGAGTCCTTTGCGGCAGCCGACGCTGCACGCGATCTAGGTGAACGCACACAAGCAGCAGCGCTGGAGCTTGCGACAGACCAGACCAAGTCCAACTTGCACAATGCACTCCGCGCATTGAGTGACGCTTGGCTTGCCGCTGCCGAGCGGCTCCAAACACAAGCACAGTCCGGACGCACGCTGTCGGGCCGGGCGTTCTATGGAACGCTCGCGGCTCCTATCGAAGGGCGTCCTTGGTTCCGCAATACCA
Source organism: uncultured Planctomycetota bacterium (assembly GCA_903829565.1). Taxonomy (GTDB): domain Bacteria; phylum Planctomycetota; class UBA1135; order UBA1135; genus SXXH01. Next base: position 788 of record CAIKQM010000640.1, on the reverse strand, counting down.
TCTGGGCTCCGGGTCTCGAGCTCGGATACGGGTCCGAGTTGTATCCCACCGTGCGTGCTGCCGCGCGTGTGTCCTCTGAGGCGCTAGAAGCCGAAACAGCGCGCCTTGTCGAGCGCATCGGCCTGCTCGGCAAGTCCTAACCATGCTGACCAACTCGGGAACGTAGCGATACACGCGTGAAACTGTTGTGGGTCTATTTCGGGCGCTTCTTGCGCCATCGCCGCGACCTTGCGTTGGGCTTCCTGTGCATTCCGGCAGCGCAACTGTTGGATGTGTACTTCACAGTGCAAATCGGTGCCGCTCTCGATGCCTTGAAGACTGCGGAGGACACACTCTTCCTGCGCAACCTGTTCTTCTTGCTGATCGGTGTCGCGGCCTTGCGCGGCGTCTTTCGCTACTTCCAACGCTGGTGGATCGTTGCCGTCTCGCGCTATGTAGAGAACGGCCTCAAGCAGGACATCTTCGACAAGCTGGTATCGCTCCCCTTCTCGTACCACACGCAGCGCAAGTCCGGTGAGCTGGTCTCGCGCGCGACCAGTGACGTCGAGAATGTGCGCATGTTCCTTGGGCCTGGCTTGATGTACTCGGCCGGCGCCTTCGTCATGGTGCCCGCCAGCCTGTTCGTGCTGGTGCAGCTCGACTGGCGCCTCGCTTGCGCGATGGTGGTGCCGCTGGTGTTGATGGGCCTTGGAATGAAGGCCTACACACCCAAGCTGCACAAGATCAGCACGGCTGTGCAGGAAGCGATCGCCGAGCTATCCCACCGCGCGCAAGAGAGCTTCTCCGGT
>CAIKQM010000639.1 GCA_903829565.1 uncultured Planctomycetota bacterium | reverse complement strand
GGATGGTGGGCTCGTCCACGATCAGTGAGTGGTAGCGCATGGCTTCAAAGGGCGAAGGCACACCACGGAACAAAGTCGAACTATCGTGCCGCACGCGTGAGGTGCGTCCATGCACCGGTTGTGCATCTTGGATGATGTGGGCACCGGCCTCTTCCAGCAGTCCTTGGTGTCCTAAACACACGCCGAAGGTGGGCAAGTCGACCGGCAATTCGCGCAGCAGCTGCGGCTGTACGCCCGCTTGTGAGGGGGACCCTGGACCCGGAGACAAGACCAAGCCGGTGGGGCGCAAAGCCCAGATGTCGCCCGGCGTGCAAGCATCGTTGCGCAACACGCGTACGGCGGCACCCAAGGTCCGCAGTAGCTGTGCCAAGTTGTGCACATACGAGTCGTGATTGTCGATCAGTACGAGCACGAGCGGCTCTCAGCTTTCGCGTTCGAACAGCTTGGCATGGAGCGCCGTCACGACCTTGGGCAGACTGGCTGTTTCGACCACAAACGAGAGGTTGTTGCCCGTGGCTCCATAGCTGACAAGGCGCGGCGACACGTCCAACTCGGCCAAGGTCTCGAACACTTCGGCCGCGAAACCGCGGCGATCCTGCAGTTCCTCGCCCACCAGCGACACCAATGCGACTTGGTCGATGACCTCGACCTCGGCGTGTGCACTCAAGTCAGCGACGAGCGCATCGAGCTTGGTGTCTGCATCGACGGTCAGGGCTACGGACACTTCGCTGGTGGCGATAGCGTCGACGACCACTTCATGCCGTTCGAAAGCAGTGGCGATTTTGGCCAAGAATCCCCACTGAAACTGCATCTCGCTGGCGACTACGTTCACCACGCGAATGCGGTCCTTGGTCGCGATGGACTTGACGCGCCGTTGATGCGGCGCGAGGCGCGCCGTAACCAATGTGCCCGCGACGTGCGGTGCAAAGGTGTTCAGCACACGGATGGGAATGTCGCGCTTCACAGCCGGCTGCATCGTGGCCGGATGGAGCACCTTGGCCCCGAAGAAGGCCAGCTCAGCCGCCTCTGCAAAGCTCATGGTGTCCACGCGCCGCGCGGTGCGGGTCTTGCGCGGATCAGCGCTCATCACGCCATCGACATCGGTCCAGATCTGGATCTCGTCTACGCCGAGAGCCGCACCAAAGATGGCCGCCGAGTAGTCGCTGCCACCACGACCGAGTGTTGTGATCTCACCTTGCGCTGTGCGACCGATGTAGCCCGTTACCACGGGCAGGCCATCGACGGCGCCGATGGCTTGGCGGATGGTCGCCTCGCAGGTGGGCAAAGGGCGCGCGCTACCGAAGCGCCGGTCGGTGACAAGGCCCGCATCCCACGCATCGAGTGCGACGGCTGGCAAGCCTTGGGTCGCGAAGTAGGCCGTGACCAAGCGTGCGGAGAGTCGCTCGCCAAAGCTGGCGACATGATCATGGGCACGCGGCGTGCACTCGCCCAGCAACGCGATTCCACGCACGATGTCGGCCAACTGGGCAAACAACGGCTCCAACGTGGCGTGTGGCGTGTGGAGCTCGGCGGCTAGAGTGCGGTGGCGAGCGATGAGTGCGTCCAAAGCCTCGGTCGTCGATTCGCCGGCCAAAGCCTTGCGCACCAAGGCGTACAACTCGTTGGTCACGCCACCTACCGCCGAGACAACCACCAGCGGGTGTCGTGTGTGTGCGGCCGCGACGATAGTGGCCACTTGGCGAATGGCCGCTGCGGACCCGACAGAGGTCCCGCCGAACTTCATCACGATTCCCGGTTGCATGGTGGCCAACAATGGTACCTGTCCCGTGATTTCGGTTGAAGCACGGGCCCTCACACGAGATCGTCGCGGCATGGACTCGCCTCGTCCCTCTAGCGGTGCGCCCAACATTCGCTTCCTCGAAGGTCCGGATCGCCGTGGTTTCGAGTTGTTGCGGGCCTTCGGCATCTTTGCCGAGTTCGTCAAGGGCTTCCGTGCGCTGCACTTCCTCGGCCCGTGTGTCACTGTCTTCGGGTCGGCGCGCTTTGGTGAAGAGCATCCGCACTACCACTTGGCGCGCAGCATGGGCGCGCGTCTGGCCCAAGCCGGCTTCACGGTCATGACTGGCGGTGGTCCCGGCATCATGGAGGCCGCGAATCGCGGGGCCAAGGATGTGGGTGGTCGCTCCGTCGGCTGCAACATCGTCTTGCCGCACGAGCAGCAGCCGAACCCTTGGCTGGATCGCTATGTGTTGATCCGGTGGTTCTTTGTGCGCAAGGTGTTGCTTGTCAAATATTCTTACGCCTTCGTGGTGCTGCCTGGGGGCTTTGGAACACTCGATGAGCTCTTTGAGACGCTGACTTTGGTGCAGACCAAGACGATTGACGACTTCCCGGTGGTTGTCATGGGTACTGAGTACTGGCAACCACTGCGCGACATGCTGGAACAGATGGCCGCTGAAGGCACCATTGACCGCGCCGATCTCAACCGGGTGGTGTGGACTGACTCGTGTGACGAGGCGATGGCCTGCATTCACGCCATGTCTGTCCGCAAGTTCGGGCTCACACTTACCAAGCCCAAGGCACGCCGTTGGTGGCTGTTCGAGAGGTAAGCACGCCGACCGTTCAGCGCGCGAGCCAGCGTTCCCACGGATTGTCGACACGCGAGGGGAGGAAGTCATCGCGCACAGGCATGAGTTGGTTGTCCAGAGTACTGGACACGGCCATCACTAAACCGGTGCGCTCATTGCGCAGCCAGCGCAAGCCGCCTTGCAGGCTTCCAATCGCAATGCGTGTGGTGGTGTTGGTGCTGTCGAGCAGTTCGATCGTTGCGATCGGGCTCTCCAAGCCCAATTCCGCCGCGCGTGCACTCGGGGCGTAGCGTTCGGCTTCGGCCAAGATCCAGAGCGAACCGTAGCCACCGGCGCGCCACGGCAAGGCCTCGACCGTGCTTTGACCGTCCTCGATGGTCCATGTGCGAGCACCGTCAGGTGTGGCCGCTGCTTGGCTGTTGATGGTCAGGCGCGAACCATCCGGGCGCTGCACTACATAGCGTTGAAAGCCTGCGAAGCCCGGGCCGGTGCAACCTGCTAGCAAGGAGCGGTCCACGAAAGCCGCCAGTAGGTCTGCGTCCGGCGCCAGCGGGCCACGGGCATCGTAGGGGATCTCTAGCACTTGGTCCGGACCGGAGCCGGGAGTGCGACGCACCAAGGTGCGCCCGTTCGGTGGCGCAATCGTCGGAGTTTGGGCCTGACCAAGCTCGATGCTCAGCAACGCATCGCGGTCCTCACGCTTGGTGAGCCCGCTGCCATGCAAGGTGATGCGCAGCGGGCTTGTGAAGCCTAGTTGGCCCAGTTGCTCGCTCGTAAGCGCGGTCTCGGCCTCACTGGAGACCAAGACAGCACCCTGTGCTTGCACCAAACGCGCCAGCCATGCTTCCACCGCAGCACGATCGCACAAGGCTCCAAAGGCCTCACGCGAACGCCATTCACCTTTGGAGCGATACCACAACCACTCTTGCTCACCGAGGCGCGCGCTAATGGCAGCCACAGGCTTGCCTTCCAAGAGCCGTGCTTCGCACAGCGGTTGCAATGGGCTCTCGGGCAGCGCGGGTTGGCAACCGCTGAGCGCGAAGCTCATTCCGCAACCCAACAGGAGCAGTGCTAGTCCTGCCGGTTCCTTGCGCCGGCGGCGCAGCCACCAGATTCCGGTGAGCGCCAGCAGCACCGGCAGGGCGATGACTGCGATGCGCCAAAGGAAGCGTGAGTGCGGCTCAGTTGAACCAATGCGCGCGATGCTGGTGTCGTGCAGCAGCGGCACCCACTCATCACCCAGAGTCAGGCGTGTGACCCACTCCAACCAGAGCAAGCTGCTGTCATCCGCACCAGACCACAGATGCTCATCTTGGAATGGTGCGGATGCTCCGCACACCAAAAGCCGCGTAGCGGGCACACTCGGCGCCGTGTTCGCGATGTACCACGCGACTGTGGCAGCTGCATCTTGTGGCGAGGGTGCCAGATCCGTGCTGGCCAGATCGCCACCGCGCCAGGCAATGCTGTGAGCTGCTGGACTCGTGGTCAACACTGCACGAGCCGTCAAGCCCGCTGCTTGCAGCGGCTGGGTTGCCACGCGCCACGCATTCGGCGATAGCGCATCCAAACGCCGCGCCGGAGCATCCTCCGTCCACCGCGCCGTGAGGGCCGGGACAATGGGAGAAGCCAGTACCGCACGCGAGCCACTGATCTCATCGCCGCGCTCGGTCCACGCATCCACTTCGAGTGTGCCGTGCTGTTGGTCTACGAGGATGGCGGGATCGAGTGTCAAGCCCCAAGCCCGCAGCCACGCTGCGTCCACATCGGCATACAACGGTCGCGGCCACAGTGCTTGTTGCAGGCCGGATTCCTCACGCGCGCGCGGCACCACTTGCAGCTCTTGCGCACACAGCAACACGGGCAAGCCCGCTTGCAGGTGTTGCTGTGCTGCTTGCAAAGCGGGCTGCGAATCGCGTCGCGGCTGCAGCACGACGAGCAACTGCACCCCACTCAAGTCCGGTGCCTCTTCGCGCAACGTGCGCACCTCGAACCCATGACGCTGGAGTACTTCGCGCGCAGCGCTGTAGCGATCAGACCCACCGGGTGCAAAGCGCCCACGCGCTTCGTACAGGCGCCGGGCCTCTGCGGGTGTCAAGCGCACAGGCGCAGAGACTGTTCCGACCGTCGCGTTGACCAAGCCGCCACAACGTGCCAACGCCAGCGTCAAGCGGAACGCAAGGCGCTCCATGTCCAGCGTATCGGACAAGGGTAAGGTCACGCTGTCATGCGGTCCGGTCACCGTGACGGCACAACGGAAGCGCCACACGCGCGTGCCAGCACCATCGCGAGTGGAGCGCTGTTGCCACCCCAGCGCATGCGTGGACTGCTCGGCGGAAGTCAGGTGCACGTCTACGCCTTGAGGACGCAAAGCCTCGACCAGCTCGGCTGCGCGAGGCCAAGCGGCGCGCACATCGGGTGGTAACGCAGCGGAATCGTCGCTGGCCAGTTCCACCCGGACACCCGCAGGCAGGCGCCGCACTACCTCGACAAGTTG
>CAIKQM010000638.1 GCA_903829565.1 uncultured Planctomycetota bacterium | reverse complement strand
CAGCACGCAAGCGTGTTCTTGCACACCCCGGTCACCGCCAAAGATGGCGGGTTTGAAGGCTTCGGCATCGTGGACTTGGACGCGGCCGCTTGCGGTGTGCCGGCGATCGGCACACTCGACTGTGGCGCCGAAGACGCCATCGTGCACGGAGTCACAGGCCTGCTGGTGGAGCAAACGGTGGACTCCGTGCGGCAAGCCTTGGAGCGTTTGCTGACTGACGAACCTGTGCGCAAGCAGCTGGGTGTAGCCGCCCTAGCACATGCCCAGCAGTCCAGTTGGCTTGACAATGCCGAACGTGTCGCCGCGTTGTACCGCACAGCTCTTCAGCGTCACGGTGGTTCCGCGTGAAGGGCAAGCTGCTCGAGATGCTGCGCTCGCGCTTTGTGCGTGACACCGCCACGTTGCAAGCCGCTGGCGTGATCAATCAGCTGTCGCAGATGATCTCGACCGTCCTGATCGCCTACTTGTTGGGCGCTGAAGGACAAGGCTTGTTGGTGACGGCCATCGCCTTGCAAGGTGGCTTGCACTTCTTGGTCAACACCGGAGTGGTACCCGCCACTGTGTCGCAAATCGCCGTCGCGGCGAGTCGGGGCAATGCCGAGAAAACAGCGGGCTGGATCGCGTTTGTCACCAAAGCCATCCTCGTCTTTGGCTTGGCCATCCTCGTTGTGGGTTGGTTCTTACTGCCCTGGGTGGGGGAGCGCTGGTTCGGCTCGCGCGAAGTCGGGGTTTGGGCCTGGATTCTGTGCTTGGAGCCGATCTTGGACTTGCCGCGTGCCGTAGCGTTCACCGCCTTTCCAGGCACACGCCGCATGAAAGCTCTGGCGCAACTCGAGAATGCCGACGAGGTGGTGCGCCTGTTCTTGGTGGTGATTGGTGCCGTAGTCACCGGCTCGGGACTGGGCGCCGTGATTGGCAGTGTGGTCGCGGCCTTGTTCGGCTCCTTGCTGGCAATCGAGCTGTGGCGCCAAGCACGCAATGATGGCGGCGCGGTGCTGCCCAGTGTGCGTGACATCGCGCGCAGCATGTGGAGCGTGCCGTTACGCCAAGGTCTGCGCCTAGGCCTGCGCATCGGTATCGTCAAGAACGGCACCTCGCTGTTCCTGACAGTGTTCCCGCGCTTGGTCATCTCGCGCTTCGTCGGCCCGGAGTACACCAGCTACTTCCACATCGCCCAGCGCATCTTGACCATTCCGCTGACCTTGATGCTCGGCATCTCGCGCACAGCTCTGCCTGCGTTGGCGGGCTTGTCAGGTACTCGTGACTGGCGCGGCTTCCGCAAGCTCTTCCTGCAAATCTCGTTTGGTTCCGGCGCGGTGTTGGGGGGCAGCATCTTGCTCGCCATTCCGTTCATCGAGCCGTTGGTGGCGTGGTTGTTCCCACCTGACTACGCCCATCCCGTCGCGACCTACTACATGGTCCTGTGTGTGGGTGCCGTGCCGTTCACATTCGCCGTGGCCATTGAGGCCTTCTATATCGCCACGAACCGCATCAAGGCGTGGCTGTGGCTGACGGCTTTGGGTGCGCTCATCACCATCCCGCTCAATGTCGTGTTCGTGAAGCTGATCCCGTACACCGGCATGGCGTGGGGGATTGCCCTCTACCAAAGTTGGATGCTCGTGCATTTGGTCTACATTGTGTGGGTGCTGCGCACCCGCAGCGCGTTCGATGGCGAACCTGCTACGAAGGCCGCCTGAGCACAGCATGCGCATCCTGTTCCTCAATGACTTGGAAGACGAACGCATCGGATCTTCGGTGCGTTTGGTGCATCAGTTGGCGGCCCACTATCGCCGGCAGGGT
>CAIKQM010000637.1 GCA_903829565.1 uncultured Planctomycetota bacterium | reverse complement strand
TTGGTGTATGTGCTCTTGGCCTTCACAGACATCACGGCCGGGTCATTCGCTTCGGGCACCGAAGAGTTGGCTGCCCGCACCTCGGACCCCACGCGCTTCAATCCTGGCGGTGCCGTAGCCGCCGCAGCCGTGGGCTACTTGGTGTTGGCTGTGCTGTTGGGCGCCGTCGAGCGCTACCTGCGCACTCCGTTGTGGTTGGTCAATCTGACCTTTGTGCCAGCCTTGTTTGCACTGACCTGGGGAGCGACCAAGGTCTCGCATGTGTTGGTGTTCGACGCGGACACATGGGCGTTGTGGATCTTCGGCTACTGTGCTGTGGCCTCGCTCTTGCCTGTGTGGGCTTTGCTCCAGCCGCGCGGCTACCTAGGCGGGATCGTGCTGTACACCGCACTGGCCATCGCGGTGCTGGGCTTGTTGTTCGGTGACTTCACCATGCACCAACCGGCGTTCAAGGGCTGGGATGCAGGCGCTGCAGGCACGTTGATGCCCTTCCTCTTCGTCACCATCGCGTGTGGTGCGTGTTCGGGCTTCCACGGGTTGGTGTGCTCAGGCACGACGAGCAAGCAGCTCGACAAGGAATCGCATGCGCACCATGTGGGCTATGGCGCCATGTTGGCCGAAGGCTTCGTGGCCGTCGTAGCACTGGCTGCGTTCTTGGTGTTGACGCCCGAGCAAACGGTAGGCGCGGACGGCAAGGCTCTCAAAGCAGGTGTGCTGTACGGCGCAGGCATGGGGGAGTTCCTCTCCGTGTTGATCGGGCGCGAACACTTGGAGTTCGCCATCACCTTCGGAGCGATGGCGTTCTCTACCTTTGTGTTCGACACCTTGGATGTGGCCACGCGTTTGGGCCGGTACTTGGTGCAAGAGCTGACGGGCATGAAGGGCACGTTGGGAGCCGTGGTCGCGGTGTCGGTGGTGGTGCTGGTGCCGGCGCTCTTGCACGCCTTCGAGGAAGACGGCGCCGCGATGCGCTTTTGGACGCTGTTTGGTGCTTCGAATCAGCTCTTGGCCGCCTTGACCTTCTTGTGTCTGGCCGTGTGGTTGAAGCAAGAACAGCGACCCACTTTGTTTGCGCTGCTACCGCTGGGCTTCATCCTTAGCATCACGGTCTGGGCACTGATCAGCTTGGGCGTGAGCAGCGTGAAAGCCAGCCGCGGCTTCGATGTGCAAGCAGCGTCAGCGGTGGTGGCGTTGCTGTTGCTAGGTTTGGCGGCGAGCCTCGTCTTCGCGGGTGTGGCCGCTTGGCGTCGCGCTCGTGTCTAGCGCCGCTTGCACGCTGGCGTACAACTGCGGGCGCACGCTCCATGTGAGGAGTGCTCGTTCGATGTCCGCGCGCGGCTTGGCTTGCAGGCCCGCAAGAGACACGCGCATGCCACGGCCCTCTAGCGCAGTGACTGCGCCCGCAAGGTTGACCAAGCCCGTTGCGTCGATGGCGGGCACAGCTTGCAGGTCCACAATCACATGGCGTGTGGTGGTGTTGACCCGCTCGAACTCCTGCATCGCGCGTTGCGCGGCGCCAAAGAAGAGCGGACCGCTGACGCGGTACACGACAGTGCCTGCGGGCAAGTGAAGCGCCTGGTCGGGGTGCGTGTCGTGCACCGCGATGTCGGTTAGATCGCTCATGCGCCGAATGAAGAGGATGCCCGCCAAGGCGATGCCCACCAACACCGCCGTGATCATGTTGAAGGCCACTGTCAGCACAATGCAGGCCAGCAACACAGCTGCGTCGGCACGTGGAGCTGTACGCACGATGCGCACTAAGTGCGACACGTTGATCATGTGCCACGCCACGACCATCAGCACGGCTGCCAGCGCCGACAACGGCAACAGGCCCAACAGCGGCGCCATGGTCACCACGAGCAAAGCGAGGAAGACCGCATGCGCCGCCGCAGCCAACGGCGTGGCCGCACCGGCGCGCACATTGGCGGTGGTGCGGGCCACCGCACCTGTAGATGCAAAGCCTCCGAACAGCGAGGCCGCGATGTTGCCGAGTCCTTGGCCCATCAGTTCGGCATCGGGATCGTGGCGCCGTCCGCTGAGTCCGTCGGACACGACTGCGGACAGCAAGGAGATCATCGCTCCCAACAGCGCGATGGCGACCGCACTGGGGAAGAGGGCCTGCAGCGTGGCGAAGTCGAGCCCACGCTCGAGCTCGGCCCACGGTACGTGAAAGCTGGGCAAGCGCGCTGCGATGCCGTGCGGCGCAGCGGGTGTGCCGCAGGCGCTCGCGATGGTGTCCAGTCGTGCCGTGGGCCACACGCGTGTTGCCCACACGCCTGCCAGAGAGGCTGCGCTCACAGCGACCAGTGCCGGTGGAATGCTGCGTACCAGCTTGGGCAGCCCGAGCAGAATCGCCAACGCCAAGCAGCCCAAGGCCGCATCCAACCACGACCAGGTGTGCAAATGCTGCACGACAACCAGCATGCGCGGCAGCGTCTCGATCGGCAGCTGCTCGATGTGCAAGCCAAAGAAGTCCTGCAACTGCAACAGCGCGATCGTCGCGCCTACACCTGCGGTCAAGCCTGCGGTGACCGGAAAGGGGACCAAGCTGATCGCACGCCCGAGGCCCACAGCCCCCAAGCCCACCAGCAGGAAGCCCGCCAAGAAGGTGGCGACCACGAGTCCGACCACACCGTGCTGAGCGACAACCGGCACCAGAATGCCGAGAAAAGCAGCGGTGGGCCCCGAAACTTGCACACGACTGCCGCCCGTCAATGCGCTGACAAAGCCTGCGATGATCGACGCGTAGAGCCCTGCTTGCGGGCCTACGCCAGTGGCGATGCCCAGAGCCATCGACAAGGGCAGCGCGACGATGCCAACCACCACACCGGCCAACAAGTCGGTACGCACGCGCTGGGCTGTCCAGCCTTCTTGACAGGCTTGGCGCAAAGCCCATGCAGGCTTCGCACGCAATCCGGCCCAGAGCGAGCCGCGGCTCACTCCAGCGTCTTCTTGAGGAAGTCCTCGATGGCCTTCTTGGCGCCGATCGACATGAGGGCCACAAAGCCGCCGAGGCGCGCGGTGACGACGACCTCGGTGTCCGTGCAGAGCAATGTGCCTTCGGAGTTCGCGCTCGTGAGACGCGCGCCGTCCTCAGTCCACTCCATCGATTGGATCGGGGCTCGCCCGGAAGCGATCATGGGTTCCGCCTTGGTGCGAATGCGGCGCAAGGCTTCGGCCTTACCCAGCGAGTGGGCCATGCGAACTTCGATGGTGGTCATGGCTGGAGCATGAAAACCGCGTTAGGCTGTGTCTATGGTCCGTTTGCACACCGTGCCTGCGTGGCTCACGCCGTTGGTCGCTGCTGCAGCGGTTGGCTTCCTCGCCAGCGGCAGCTGCAGTCTCGTGTACTGCAGCGAGGACTGCGATCCTTGTTGGCAGCAGTGCAAGTGCAAGACCATCTGCAGCTCTGCGGTGCCTGCGGGCTCTGGCAGCGCACAGGCGTTGTTGGTGGTGCATGCTGCACGCACCACAACGACCGTGACGGCGCGCGGGCTGGAGGTGACCTACGACGGCATCCTCGGTTTGCCGGTGCAAGCGCGCACGGATCTTGAGGCGCATGCACGCGCCGTGTTGGTGGCCAATGGCACCTTGCTGGGCATGCCGGTCGATACCGCTGCGCCTTGGGAGCTGTTGGCTGTGGACCGTTCCGCGCGTGCGGCGGTGCTGCACTTCCAAGCGGCTGACCGCGTGGCGGCGTTCGCGTATGCCGAAGGGGCACTGGCGGCCCTGAGCCTCTCTCCGGCAGAATGAGAAAGCGCGTCACCTAACGCTTCTCCGGCGGTTGGAGGACGACCGCAACCCAAGGAAACCTATGCGCATCCTCCTCCTCTCTGCTTGCCTCGGCGCGCTCGTCGGTGGCACCAAACTCGAAACCGTGTACACCGCTGAGAAGGCGCTCCAAGTGGAGATCACCTTCCAACAAACGAGCGAAACCTCCACGACCATGGAGCGCGATGGCGAGCCGGTGGAAGGCCCCGGCGGAGGTATGGGTGCCTCCAGCGAGATGACCTACACCGAGACCTTTGTCGATCGTTACGTCGCAGTCGATGCGGGCAAGCCCACCAAGGTGCGCCGCAGCTGGAGCGAAGTCGGCGGCAAGACCGCGATGTCGATGGGCGACCAGAGCAGCGAACGCGAGATGGAAAGCCCGTTCGAGGGCTTGGAGATCGAGATCGAAGCCGACGCTGAGTCCGCCAAGGTGATCGCGGGCACGGAACCCGAAGGTGAAGGCAGCTTGACAGGTCACCAGCTCGTGCTGTGCCTCGATGGTTTGTTGCCGAACAAGGATGTCGCCGTTGACGACACATGGGAGTTGAGCAAGGACGCCATCCTGTGCTCCTTGCGTCAGGACTTGATGCAGAAGATGACCCCGCCGCCGGCGCGCGCCGAGGGCGGTGGCGAAGGCCGTGGTCAGCGCGGGGGCCGCGGTGGTGCACGCGGCGGTCGCGGCGGCGGCAGCCTGAAGGACTTTGAGTGGGAAGGCAGCGCCAAAGTCGTGGGCTTGGAAGAGGACGTCGACGGTGTGGCGTGCACCGTCGTTGACCTGACGATGACTGCTTCGGGCACGCGCGAGTTGCCGCAAGGTGGTCGCCCGCGCGATGGCATGTACGGCTTGCCGGTCGAGAACACGATGACCTACAAGGTCGAGCTGGAAGGCAAGCTCTACTACGACAACAAGGCCAAGCGTCCGCTCAAGATGGAAGTCAAGGGCACCGCCAATGTGGAAACCGTGCGGGAAATGACGCGCGAAGAGAGCACGATGCGCATCGAGTCTTCGCAAGACGGCAAGATCGAGTACACGATCGCCATCAGCGAAGCGAAGGAAGAAGCCAAGAAGGAGTGACGCTGGAGGCAGTGCTGCACGCGTGAGCTCCGTGGCGCTACCATGGTGCCATGATCGCGAGCCTCGTCCTCTGCTGTACAGGACTCGTCTCCGCCCCGGCGGAAGGCGAGTCCTGTTTGCTTGTCGCGCATCCTGTGGCCGGTCGCACGGCCAAGATCGTGCGCGAAGTGCATGTGTCGCTTACGCCCGCTGGCGCCACGCAAGTGATCGACGGCGTCGAGACCAAGCTCGACAAGGAGACTGCCAAGCCGCGCAATGTCAGCGAGCGTGAGGTTTGGGAGGAGCGCACGCTGGCCGTGGCCCAGGTGGACGGCGCAGAGCGCAGCGTGCACACCTCGCGGCGCTTTCTAGAGTTGGAGCGCACGACTGCGCGCGGCACGGGTGCTGATGTGCGGCAGAAGAGTGTGGTGTCACCGTTGCTGGGCCGCTTGGCGTACGCCAAACAGCTTGACGATGGTGCTTGGGACCGGGCTTTCGAAGGCGCTGCCGATTGGGACCTGCGCTGCCTTGCCAGTCTCGGTGCGCAACCGCCGCTCGGTGATTGGTTGCCTGCGCGCTCTGTCCAAGCCAATGATTCTTGGGAGTTGGAGCCTGCCGTGATCGAGCGCGCGTTCCGACTCGATGTGCGCGAGTTGCTCATGCCTCTGCCTAAGGGCTCGGAGTATGTCCCGCCGCCGCAGAGCGACGTGCCGTGGCGTGCAGCCAAATGGAGCGGTAGCGCCAGCGTCTCGTCCATCGATGACAAGAAGGTGCTCATTGCGTTGCGCATCGTCGGCGATGGCGTGTGGACCGCTGCCGCCAAGCCCGCGACCGTCACAGTCGAAGAAGAGGGCGCACGCATGACCTTTGGTTCCATGGAACCGATCGAGGAAACGCTCACGACCACGCTCAAGGGCGAGCTGGTCTACGACCGCAAGCTCGGCTGCTGTACCAGCCTGCAGTTGAAGGGCGAGCTGCGTTGTTCGACCAGCAATGCCCTCGGCGAAAAGGGCCAGCTCATTCGCCGCGAGCAAGGCTCCTTCGTCGTCAAGGTGAACGTCGCCGCGGATAGCTGAGAGCCATTGCCTTCACGGCTGCCAAGGCGGAGCCAGCAGTCGACGCTTGCCGTCAAGAGAACGCGACAGTCCACCATCGCCATCCAAGGTGATGAGGTCGCGATCCCACAAGCGACAGGTCACTTGCTTGTGGCGTTGGTCCAGACCTTCACAGTAGTTCGTGTAGCTGCAGCGCCGCACTTCGTGCTCGCGTCCCAGCTCGGCTTTGAGCCACCAATCGGGGTCAGCCAGCGTCTGGCGCGCAGCGGCAACGAGATCACAGTCGCCCGATTGCAGCGCGCGCTCTGCCAACGCCATGTGGTCGATGCCGCCCGCGCCCACGATCGGAGTGGTCCAGCCGCCAGCGCGCACATGAGCGCG
>CAIKQM010000636.1 GCA_903829565.1 uncultured Planctomycetota bacterium | reverse complement strand
GCGTTGGCGCACCAACTCGGCCACGGTGTTCAACGCAAAGGTCATGGCGAACAAGCACAAGCCCGCCAAGAACAAGGTGCGATAGTGCGTGCTGTCGCGCACTGCTTCGGGCAACTCGACCGCAATGTTGGCCGACAAGGTGCGGAAGCCGTTGAAGACGTTCCAACTCATGACGGGCGTGTTGCCCGTAGCCATGAGCACGATCATCGTCTCACCCACAGCGCGACCGAGACCGATCATGAGCGCCGAGAACAAGCCGCTCATTGCCGTCGGAATCACCACGCGCACAGCGGTCTGCCACTCTGTGGCGCCCGCACCCAACGAAGCCAAACGCAAGTGCGCCGGCACGCTGGACAGCGCATCCTCCGCCAAGGTGTACACGATCGGGATGACGGCGAAGCCCATCACGAAGCCCACGATCAACGCATTGCGCTGCACATAGGTATCAAGGACTCCACCGCGCGGATCGAAGCCGGCACCTTCGAGTCCAAAGCCCATCACGACGGCCAACAGCACAGCGACCGCGCCACCGACCAAGAACTTGCACAGGTCCACATGCGCCATGCGCGTGCGTGTCCAACCCGCGGAACGCCGGCGCAAGTACGGCGCGAGATGGCGCACCGCCATGTAGGCGACGATCAACACACTCAGCGGCAACATCAGCACGGCCCAACCGCCCCATGCACCTCCGCTGCCACCGCCGGACAACCACTGTTTGACATCGCCACCAAACAGCAACTGCTCCAGCGGCCCGCCGATCGCAAAGGCCAACAACACGCCTAGCGGCACGGTGATGGCGATCGCTGCGAAGCGCGGTGCACCCGACCAACGCACGGCATAGTTCACGGGCAACAACTGCCAGCCGTACGCACCCAACAAGAGCGCGAACGGCACGGCCACGAACATGGCCAACATGCCCGGCAACACATCTTGAGCGACGGGCGCGATGATCAACGCCGCGATGAAGCCCAACACCACGCTGGGCAGACTCGCCATCATCTCTGTCAGCGACTTCAATGGCGCACGCAGTCGCGGCGACAAGAACTCGCTGGTGAAGATCGCGGCCAACAGGGCCAACGGCACACCGAACAACATCGAGTAGAAGGTGGCCTTGAGCGTGCCGAACACCAGCGGCACCAGACCGAACTTCGGCTCAAAGTCGTCCGAGCCAGACGAGCTTTGCCAGGTGTGTTCGGGCTTCAAGTAGCCCTCGTACCACACCGGTGCAAACAGCGCGGCAAGTGTCGCCTCAGGGTGACCGATGCTCATCGACCAGGTCGACACACGCTGCGCATCCACCGCCACAATCGCATCGTCCTTGGGACCCAAGGCGACGGCTGTGAGCGGTGCGGCCGAGAGCGCTTGCGCTTCCGCGACGAGCTTGCCACTCGTCGCATACTCGACGCGCACCACGCCATTCGCATGCCCCACCACGAACGAGCGGTTGCGATCGGAGGCGGCGAGCGCTGTTACCGCTGCATCAGGTCCGGCGTACGTATGCGCGCGCACAAAGACCAGACCATCACTCGTCGGTTGTGCGCCCTCCGGCTTGACACCGAACCACGCCTCCACCGTGCCGCGGTCATCACCGACGAGCAGCGTGTTGCGGCCCACCAACCACTCCAGCGCGGTGACGCGCCGGTCACCGTCCACCAGATCCAGATTCTCCGTGGCTTTCGCTGCCGCCGGATCGCGCGTATCGAAGCGCAGCGCAGTGCCGTCAGCCCACACCACGAACACGCGGTCGCGCGCGCCGGTGACCATTAGCTTCCACGGTGCACCACGCGCGCCTGCTTGCCAGGCCACCTTGTGCAGCGTCGTGGTGTTGGTGGTTTCACCCGTGAAAGGGTTCTCGCTTTGCTCGACTTCGCCCAGCGCCAGACCGCCATCGGCAAACGCCGCAGCCACCAGCATGCGCTCGTCGTCCCCGCCCACATCCACGGCCGCCACAGGCGCCGAGCCCAAGGCCAACGGCTCGCTGGCCGCAATCACGAGGCGTTGGCGGCGCAGTTGATCATCGGCGGTGCGTTGCACAACCGCGCCATCGATCACTGTCAAAAGCTCCCCACCCAACGCAGTCAGCGCACTCGGGCGCTCCTTGGCGTTCAGGAAGTCACTCTGGAACGCGAGCTTCAGCAAGCGCACGGAGCCATCGGCGAAACCGAACGCGACCTCGCCTGCGCGTGTGCCAGAGCAGGTCGGCTGCGCGTCGCCGAACGGGCGCTCTTCCTTGAGCAGGGCGCCATTGTCCAAGCGCCACACACGCACCCAACCGGCGTGGTCCACCGTGGCGGCCAGCACCAAGTACTCGTCCACCACCACGTGCGATGTGGGTGTGCTGGCCGTCTGCGGCACAGCCGCGCGCGCCTGCGCATCGCTCTGTGTGAAGAGCGGCACCACCACCCACAGCAAGAACGCCATGATCAGCGACACGGCCAGAATCGTGCCGACGCCGCCGATCGTGATCATCGTCTTCGCCACGCGCTCGGCTACACGTACGCTACGCCGCGTACGACGGCGGGGTCCGCGTCCGGTGAGCGAGGGCTGAGTCATGCGCAGAGTGGTCCGAGGGAGCAACTAGTGTGGCGTGCGGCGCACATTGTTCAGCCGCTTTCCTAAGAAACAACCAAGGAACAGTAGAACGGGCGTCAACCGCAGTTGGCGCCCGTTCTACGAGCTCAGACGGCTAACTATGCGTTAGCTATCCAGCAAGTTCACTTGGACGACCCGGCTTCTACCGCCGGAGCCGTCTGCACACCGATCTTCTTGAGGGTGTCGACGACGATCTTGTGGGGCAACGGGAAGTAGCCGTCCTTAACCACGTCTTCTTGGCCCTGCTTGCTCAGGATGTAGGCGATGAACTCGCGGCGCAGCGGGTCCAGGTCGCTGCCCGGCTTGTGGTTGATGTACACATACAGGAAGCGCGCCAGCGGGTACTTGCCGCTGTAGGCGTTCTCCGGGGTCGCCTCGACGGCGGCCGCCTTGGCGTCCTTCATCAACGGGACGGCGCGCACATCGGCGGTCATGTAACCGATGCCCGAGTAGCCCATGGCGTACTTGTCGGTGGCGACGCCCTGCACGACCGAGCTGGAGCCCGGCTGTTCCTTGACGCTGTCCTTAAAGTCGCCCTTGAAGAGCGCGTTTTCCTTGAAGTAGCCGTAGGTGCCGGAGGCCGAGTTGCGGCCGTAGAGGCTGATCGGCTTGTCGGCCCACTCGCCCGTCAGGCCCAGCTGGCCCCAGGTGGTGATGTCCGACTCATGGTTGCCCTTGCGCGTCTTCGAGAAGATCGCGTCGACTTGGGCCATGGTCAGGCTTTGGATCGGGTTGTCCTTGTGGACATACACGGCCAACATGTCGATCGAGGTCGGGATCGCGGTCGGCTTGTAGCCGAACTTCTTCTCGAAGTCGTCGATCTCCTGCTTCTTCATCTCGCGCGACATCGGGCCAAAGTTGGCGGTGCCCTCAATCAGGGCCGGCGGCGCGGTGGTGCTGCCCTTGCCCTCGACCTCGGTGGTCACGGCGGGGTAGAGCTTCTTAAAACCCTCGCTCCAGAGGGTCATCAAATTGTTCAGGGTATCGGAGCCGATGCTCTTGATTGTGCCCGACACACCCGAGGACGCCTTGTACTCGGGGATCTTAGGGTCAACCTTGACGGCTTGGGGCGCCACGAACGCGGCGCTGACAAGGGCCGCGGCAACGATCACGGTGGTGCGGAGTTGAAAGTTCATGGCCAAGAGCATGGGCCGTCTTTGCAAAGATTCCTTAAAGACACCATCAAGACAGGGAGAGGATTGGCTGGGCATATTTACAACCTTGTAAACAAGCCAGCCCTCGCCCTCACGGAAGCGTTGCGCCCGCTTTGACTTAGATGCTCGAATTGCCCGAGCGAGCCCGCGGTTGGAATGCTTGCCCCGTGCAGGTCCATTCCCTATAACTTTTGCGCTCGATTGACACATGCCACAGGTCTGGACACGGTCGTCCAAGCCTCAGGCTGCGCCCCTCGAGGCCCCCCGGCGTCCCCCTGGCGCCCCACCTCATGGCCCAGATCTTCCACGAAAGCTTCAACTCCCTCGCCAAGGTTTCGATCGCCGTGGCCGCCGTGCTTGGCGGTGGTGTGGTCGCAATCGCTTGGCAGGCCAACAACACTGGCTGGGCGACGGATGTGGACGTGCCGAAAGAGCAACCCGTCCAGTTCAGCCACGATCACCACGTGCAAGGCCTCGGCATCGATTGCCGCTATTGCCACACCAGCGTGGACATCGCCGCGAGCGCCGGCATTCCTTCGACGAAGACCTGCATGTCGTGCCACTCGCAGATCTGGACCAACTCCGAAATGTTGAAGGTCGTGCGCGACAGCTACGCGAAGGACGAGTCCATTCCGTGGGTGCGCCTGCATGACTTGCCGGAGTTCGTCTACTTCAACCACTCGGTGCACGTGAAGAAGGGCGTGGGCTGCGAAAGCTGCCACGGCCGCGTCGACCAGATGCCGCTGATGTGGAAAGAGAACACGCTCAACATGAGCTGGTGCATCGATTGCCACCGCAATCCTGAGCAACACCTGCGCCCGGCTGAAGACATCTACACGATGGGCTTCGACCCCAAGGCCAAGTACGGCAAGACGCAGACCGAACTCGGTGAAGAGTTGGTGCTGGCGAACCACGTCAAGACCTTGACGAACTGTTCGACCTGCCACCGCTAATCCAACTCATTCCCACAAGCCTCACCTCCCCCCTCGAGCCTTCCGTGAACGACCACACCAGCGCGGCAACCGACCTCTCCGCCAAGACGGGCAAGGACTACTGGAAGAGCCTGGAGGAGTACTCCGGCACCGAACGCTTCAAGGATTGGTTGAAGCGCGAATACCCGCAGCAAGCGGATCTCTTGGCCATCGCGCCGGATCGCCGCATCGTGCTGCAGTTGATGGGTGCGTCGCTGGCGCTCGCGGGTTTCAACGCCTGCACCAAGCAGCCGGAAGAGCGCATCTACGCCTACGCGAAGAACCCCGAGGCGATGGTGCCGGGTACGCCGCTGTACTTTGCCACCGCGATGCCGTGGGCCTCGGGCGCCATTGGCGTGCTCGTGGAAAACCACATGGGCCGCCCGACGAAGATCGAAGGCAACGAAGCCCACCCGTCGAGCCTTGGTGCCACGGACTCGTTCGCACAGGCAAGCGTACTTGACATGTACGACCCCGATCGCGCCACGGCTGTCAAGCGTCGTGGACGCGTGTCGACGTGGGACGAGTTCTGGGGCGAGTTGCGCACGGCTGTCACGATTGCCTCGAGCAAGCAGGGCGAAGGCGTGCGCGTGCTGACGCGCGCGGTGACCTCGCCAACGCTCGGCGCACAGCTCGAAGCGGTGCGCGCAGCTCATCCGAACTTGCAAGTGCATGTGTGGGAGCCGATGCACCGCGATCACCAGCGCGCGGGCTCGATGCTCGCGTTCGGTCGCGACCTCAACGCCTACGCGCACTACGGCCAAGCCAAGGTCTTGGTGTCGCTCGACAGCGAGTTCCTGACGCTGGGCCCGGACAGCGTGCGCGCCGCGCGCGAGTTCACCGCCAACCGCAAGGTGCGCGCCACGGAAACCACGATGAACCGCTTGTACGCGGTCGAATCGGGCAGCACCGCAACCGGCGCCATGGCGGATCACCGCTTGGCGATGCGCTCGTGCGACATCGAGCGCTTCGTGCGCTACCTCGCCAACCGCCTCAATGTGGCGGTGGCCGTGCCGCAAGAGAAATTGACAGACCAAGAGCAACGCTTCTTGGAAGCGCTGGCCAAGGATCTGGAAGCCAACAAGGGCGCTGCGTTGCTCGTCGCTGGCGCGTGGCAGACACCTGTGGTGCAGGCCTTGGTGCATGCGATCCACGACAAGCTGGGTTGCATCGGCAAGACAGTCGAGCTGTTGCCGCCGGTCGAGACCTTCGGCGCTGATGTCGAGAACCTCGCTTCGATCAAGGCGTTGTCGGACGACATGCGCGCCGGCAAGGTCTCGATGCTGGTCATGCTGGGCGGCAACCCGGTGTACGACGCGCCGGCCGACTGCGATTTCGCTTCGGCGATGGACAAGGTGGCCACGAAGGCCCACCTCACCTCGCATGAGAACGAGACCAGCCGCATCTGCGATTGGCTCCTGCCGGAATCGCACTTCCTCGAAGCGTGGAGCGATGCCAAGGCCGCTGACGGCACGGTGACGATCATCCAGCCGCTGATCGCTCCGTTGTACAGCAGCAAGACAGCCCACGATGTGCTGGCGCTGATGCTCGACAAGGCCGGCACGCCGGCCTACGACTTGGTGCGCGCGCATTGGAGCGCGATCAAGAAGGACGGCTTCGAACTCGCGTGGCGCCGTTGGTTGCACGATGGCGTGGTCGAAGACACGCGCGCAGCCAGCGTGCAAGTGTCCGCCAAGGCCATCACCGCCGCACCGAGCGCTGTCGCCGGTGGCTTTGATGTCGCGCTGCGTCCGGACCCGACGATCTACGACGGCCGCTACTCCAACAACGGTTGGATGCAAGAGCTGCCCAAGCCGGTCAGCAAGATCACCTGGGACAACACCGTGCAGATGGCGCCGGCCGATGCGAAGAAGCTCGGCGTCAACACGGGCGACATGGTTGAAGTCGCCGTGGGTGGCCGCACGGTCGTGGGCCCCGTGTGGGTTGCGCCCGGTCACGCGATCGGCGCGTTGACGATTCACCTCGGCTTCGGCCGCGTGCACGGCGGCAAGGTCGGCACCGGTGTGGGCTTCAACTCCTACGCGTTGCGCAGCACGACCCAGCAATGGGGCGCTGCAGGTGCGACCGTCAAGGCGGTTGGCGGCTCGATGAAGATCGCGTCGACGCAAGAGCACGACGACTACGAGACCACGGCGACGGAAGCCGACAAGCGCAAGATCGTGCGCGTGCGCTCGATCGATCGCTTCAAGGCCGACCCGCACTCGCTGGAGAAGGAAGATCGTCACGCTTCGCACGGCGAGACGGACATCTACGCCAAGCCGCGTGAAGCCGAAATCGACGCGTTGCGCGACAAGGCCTATGTCAAGGAAGCCGCCGCCCGCAAGAACGAGCAAGGCTTCAACAACCGCGTCAGCGATGACTACCAGTGGGGCATGGTCATCGACCTGAATGCGTGCACCGCGTGTGGTGCGTGCGTGACGGCGTGCGTGGCCGAGAACAACATCGCGGTGGTCGGCAAGGAGCAGATCCTGCGCGGCCGCGAGATGCACTGGTTGCGCATCGATCGCTACTACAAGGGCGACGAGAACAACCCCGAGGTTCATCACCAGATCATCCCGTGCATGCAGTGCGAGAACGCGCCCTGCGAAACGGTCTGCCCGGTCGGTGCGACCTCGCACGGCCCCGAGGGCTTGAACGAGATGACCTACAACCGCTGCGTAGGCACGCGGTACTGCTCGAACAACTGCCCGTACAAGGTGCGCCGCTTCAACTTCCTGCTCTACAGCGATTGGGCCACCGAATCGTTGAAGCTGCAGCGCAACCCGGATGTGTCCGTGCGCTCGCGCGGCGTGATGGAGAAGTGCACCTACTGTGTGCAACGCATCAACCACGCGCGTCAAACGGCCAAGCGCGAAGGCATCACGCCCAAGCGCCCGGACGGCAAGATCCGCGAAGGCGAAGTCGTGACGGCCTGCCAACAGGTCTGCCCGACCGATGCCATCGCTTTCGGCAACCTGCTCGACACGACTTCTGAGGTCTACCTGCTCAAGCAAGAGCCGCACAACTACGGCTTGCTTGAGGAGCTCAACACGAAGCCGCGTACGACCTTCCTAGCGAAGACCACGAACAAGAACCCGGAGCTCGCCTGAGCGCGCAGACATGAGCGACCACATGCACGACCAGCGCGACCAGAAGCAGCAAGACGCGATCATCGCGCCGGGCCACACTCTGGCGACGATCACGGACAAGATCAGTGAGATCGTCCTCACCCCGCCGCTGAAGACGCCGCTTGGCTGGCACGCGATGATGGGCATCGGCTCCATCGGCATGCTGCTCTTGGGCGCAACCGTGACGAAGCTGGTGTTCACCGGCATCGGCATCTGGGGCAACAACGTCCCGGTCGGTTGGGCCTTCGACATCATCAACTTCGTGTGGTGGATCGGTATCGGTCACGCCGGCACCTTGATCTCGGCCATCTTGATGTTGCTGCGCCAGACATGGCGTACCTCCATCAACCGTGCGGCCGAAGCCATGACCATCTTCGCCGTGTCGTGCGCCGGCATGTATCCGCTGCTGCACACAGGTCGACCCTGGTTGGCGTATTGGCTGTTGCCCTACCCCAACACGATGGGCATGTGGCCGCAGTTCCGCTCGCCGCTGGTGTGGGACGTGTTCGCGGTGTCCACCTACGCGACCGTGTCGCTGCTGTTCTGGTACACGGGCTTGATTCCTGACCTCGCCACGCTGCGCGACCGCGCGAAGCACAAGGCGGTCAAGCTGTTCTACGGCATGCTCGCCATGGGTTGGCGCAACGCCGCGAGCCACTGGGATCGCTATGAGACGGCCTCGTTGATCCTGGCTGGTATCTCGACGCCGCTGGTGCTCTCGGTGCACTCGGTCGTGTCGTTCGACTTCGCCGCCGGCATCTTGCCCGGTTGGCACACGACCGTGTTCCCGCCGTACTTCGTGGCTGGCGCCATCTTCGCCGGCTTCGCGATGGTGTTGACCTTGATGCTGCCGTTGCGCGCCGCGTATGGCCTGCATGACTTCATCACCGAGAAGCACCTCGATGTGATGGCGAAGGTGCTCCTCGCTACCGGCCTGATCGTGACCTACGGCTACGCGCTGGAAGTGTTCATGGCCTGGTACTCCGGTTCGCCGTACGAAGAGTACATGTTGATCAACCGCCTCACGGGTCCGTACGCATGGACCTACTGGGCGCTGATCTTGACCAACTGCACCATCCCGCAGTTGTTCTGGTACGGGCCGGCGCGCCGCAACATCTGGGCGCTGTTCTTCGTGTCCATGTCGGTGAACATCGGCATGTGGCTGGAGCGCTTCGTGATCATCGTCACGAGCCTCCACCGCGACTTCCTCCCGGCCTCGTGGGGTCACTACGCCCCCACGGTGTGGGACTGGAGCATGTACGCCGGCACGATCGGCTTCTTCCTGTTCTCGTTCTTCCTGTTCGTGCGCGTGCTCCCGATGATCGCGATGTTCGAGATGCGCATGTTGGTGCCCGCCTCGGGCGTCACGGGCAAGGACTCTGACCACAAGCACGGCGGCAGCCACCACTGAGAGGCCGACGACCATGGCGCATCACGACCACAAGCATCCGCTCCACGGGATTCTGGCCGAGTTCGATCGGCCCGAGCCGCTGATTGAAGCCTGCAAAGCCGCTCGCGCGGCGGGCTTCACCAAGATCGAGGCGTTCTCGCCGATGCCGATTCACGGTGTCATCGAAGCGTTGGGCCTGAAGAACAGGCTCCCGCTGATGGTGCTGTGTGGCGGCATCGCCGGTGCCGCTGTGGGCTTCGGCCTGCAGTACTGGGTCTCGGTGCTCGAGTACCCGATCAACATCGGTGGCCGCCCCTACCTCAGCTGGCCGGCCTTCATCGTGCCGATGTTTGAGACGACCATTCTGTTCGCGGCGCTCACCGCCGTGTTCGGGATGTTGGCGCTCAACGGCCTGCCGCGTCCGCACCATCCGCTCTTCGGCGTGGAGCGCTTCAGTGAAGCGTCCCGTGACCGCTTCTTCTTCCTGATCGAGTCGGAAGATCCGCAGTTCGACAAGGCGCGTGAGTTCCTTGCCAGCTGCCATCCGACCGCGATTGAGGAGGTACCCAACTGATGAAGACCTCGATCATCGCCCTCGCCCTCGTCAGCGCCGGTCTGTTTGGCGCTTGCCGCCAGGACATGCACGACCAGCCTCGCTACAAGGCCTATGGCCAGTCGGCGTTCTTTGCTGATGGACGCAACATGCGTCCGTTGGTGCCGGGCACCGTGGCTCAAGGCCATTTGATGGAAGACGATCACTTCTATCGCGGCAAGGTCGACGGCAAGTTGGCCGAGACCTTCCCGATGGAAGTCACGGCCGAGATCTTGGCGCGCGGCAAGGAGCGCTACCAGATCTACTGCCAACCGTGCCACAGCCCCGTGGGCGATGGCAACGGCATGATCGTGCAGCGCGGCATGAAGCGCCCGCCGAGCTACCACATCGAGCGTCTGCAGAAGTCGGCTCCGGGCTACTTCTTCGATGTGATCACGAACGGCTTCGGCGTGATGTACGACTACTCCGACCGCATCCTGCCGGAAGACCGCTGGGCCATCGTCGCCTATGTGCGCGTGTTGCAGCAGTCGCAGGCCACGAATGTCTCCGAGCTGACGCCTGAGGAGCGCGCCAAGCTCGATGCCATCCCGACCTCGACGACCAACGGTCCTTCCACCAGCACTGGTCAGTGAGATGACGACGATGAACCCGCAACTCGAAGCCAAGCTGGGCAAGATCCAAAAGGTCGGTCTCGCTCTCGGCGTGTTGGGCCTGATCGCAGGCGGTATCGGCTTCGCGCAGAACCCGCAGCAGTTCTACCAGTCTTGGCTGTTCGCCTTCTGGTTCCCGCTTGGTCTGTGCCTTGGCAGCCTGGGCTTCACCATGATCCACCACTTGACGGGTGGCTTCTGGGGCCTCGCGATCCGTCGTCAACTGGAAGCGTCGATCCGCACGCTGCCGTTGATGGTGTTGTTCTTCTTGCCGATCTTGGTTGCGGCGTGGACGCATCCGGGCGCGGGTGAGACGGCGCACAACGAAGGTAGCCACTATCACGGGCACTTCTGGCTCTATCCGTGGACGGACTTGGAAGCCGTCAAGGACAGCCATCTGCTGACGCACAAGCAGCCGTACTTGAACATCGAGTTCTGGACGGGCCGCGCGATCCTGTACTTCGTCGTGTTCGCCGCGTTGGGCTTCGGCCTGGTCGCTGCGCAGCGCAAGTACGAAGAGACTGGCGATCGCCGCTACTTGCGCCGCACCAAGATCATCAGCGGCCCCGGCATCGTGCTGTACTTCCTCGCGATGACCTTCGCGGCCTTTGACTGGGCCATGTCGGCCGACCCGAACTGGTTCTCGACCATGTACGGCGTCATCTTCATCGCCAGCCAAGGCCTGTCGGTGCTCGCCTTTGGCGTGCTGTTCTCGTCGTGGGTGCGCGACTGCGAACCCTACAAGGAGTTCGCCAAGCCGAACCTCTTCCATGACCTCGGCACCTTGATGTTCGCCCTGACGATGTTCTGGGCCTATGTCAGCTTCTCGCAGTTCCTGATCATCTGGTCGGCGAACCTCGCGGAAGAGACGCCGTGGTACCTCGTGCGCACCGATCACGGCTGGCAGGGCGTGGCGCTCTCGCTCGTCATCTTCGGCTTCTTCGTGCCGTGGTTCCTGTTGTTGATGCGCCGCATCAAGCGCGACGCGACTCTTGTGCCCAAGGTCGCGATCCTCGTGCTGTTGATGCGCTTCGTTGACACCTACTGGCAGATCACGCCCATGTACAAGCACGGGTTGGCACCGCACTGGCTGGACTTTGCCTTGCCGGTGGGCCTGACAGGCATCTGGCTGTGGTTCTACGTCGGCCGCCTCAAGGCTGCACCGATCACGACCAAGCAACACGACGAAGCCATTCACGCCGAACTGGCCTCACAGCACTGATCGGACGAAAGCAGAACGACCATGGCAAAGATGAAGTACGGATCGCACCCCGGCTATGAGTCGACGGACGCGCACTTCGGCCCGATCGTCAAGTTCACCGTCTGGCTGTCGATTGGCACAGCCATCACGCTCGTGGGCAGCATCGGTCTGTTGCATGCGCTCAAAGAGGTGCCCGGCGTCGAGTCGCACGAACCGCACCCGTTGTCGGTCAAGGACTCGCAGTTCGCGCCTGGCCCGCACCTCGAATCGTTCCGTGGTTTGGCGTGGGATGACCACGGCCGCTTGATCGTGAAGGCCGGGCCGGATGGCAAGGTCGACAACATGCAAGTGAGCGCGGCCAAGAGCCAACCCGGTGCCACGCTGGAGACGGCGACGCCCTACCAGACTTACATGTGGCGCGACTTCGGTCGTGACGCACGCAGCCACTTGGGCGAACCCATCGATGCCTTCAAGGGCGCCGATGAGCGCGTGAAGGACTGGCAGGCCCACAACGAGCAGAAGCCCGTCTCGCAAAAGGACGGCGATGGCTACGGCTGGGTCGATCGCGCTGCAGGCGTGGCGAATGTGCCCGTCGAGCGCGCCCAAGAGCTCGTCATGAAGAAGGGTCTGCCGCAAGCGGAACGCCCGAAGGAATGAGATGAAGCGCGTGCGCACAGGACTCCAACTCGCTCGTCAAGCGCTGGCAGTGGCCGCGCTGATGGTGGGTTCGTGTCTTGCTGCCTACGCCCAGGATCCTTCGCGGGCGACGCGCGACACGCGCTTTGACCAGAAGCTCGACTCGCAAGTGCCGGTGGACGCGGTGTTCACCGATGAGAGCGGGCGTGAGGTGCGCCTCGGCGAGTTCCTCGGCCGCTCGGAGCGTCCGATTGTTTTGACAATGGTCTACTACGAGTGCCCGATGCTCTGCACGCAAGTGCTGAACGGGTTCGTGAAGACCTTGCGCGTGCTGGGCATGGAGGTCGGCAAGGACTTTGACATCGTGACGGTGTCGATCGATCCGACCGAAACCAGCGCGCTCGCCTCGGCCAAGAAAGAGCGCTACATCGCCGGCTTGCCGGGCTCGACCGTCGAGCAAGGCTGGCACTGGCTCGTGGGCTCGCAAGCCTCGATCAATGCGCTCGCCGACTCGGTCGGCTTCCGCTACTGGTACGACGAAGGCATCGACGAGTACGCGCACCCCGGCGGCATCGTGGTGCTGACGCCCCAAGGGCGTGTGTCGCGCTACTTCTTCGATGTCGAGTTCGCGATGCGCGACCTGCGCTTGGCGCTCGTCGAAGCGTCCGACGGCAAGATCGGCTCGCTCACCGACAAGGTGATGCTGCTCTGCTACCACTACGACCCCAAGACTGGGGCCTACGGCTTCGTGGTGACCAATGTCGTGCGCGGTCTCGGCGCGCTGACGGTTGCCGTGCTCCTCGGCTACATGATCTTCCAGCTACGACGCGAACGCCGCCTGGCGCGCGCCGGAGCGTGACCCCCTGCCCGAACCATGTGGAAAGACATCCCCCTGCTGCCTGAATCGGCCTCGACGATCGCCGGCGAGTACGACCTCCTTTGGTGGTTCCTCGTCGGCCTCACCGTCGTATTCACGGCACTGATCTTCGTGGGCGTGGTTGCGCTCGTGACGATCTACAAGAAGCGCAAGGACTCGCCCCCGGCTACGCAGATCGAAGGTTCGATCCTGCTCGAGCTGGTGTGGACGGGCATTCCGCTTGTGATCGTGATCGGCATCTTTGCATGGGGCACCACGCTCTACATGCGTCACCAGAAGGTGCCTGATGACGCCGTCGAC
This sequence comes from uncultured Planctomycetota bacterium, assembly GCA_903829565.1. Classification (GTDB taxonomy): domain Bacteria; phylum Planctomycetota; class UBA1135; order UBA1135; genus SXXH01. The sequence continues at coordinate 449 of CAIKQM010000636.1, read as the reverse complement.
ATGTACGTCGTCGGCAAGCAGTGGATGTGGAAGACGCAGCATCCGAACGGCGTGCGCGAGATCAACAATCTCCACATCCCCGTCGGCCGCGCGATCCGCTTCACGATGACCTCGGAAGATGTCATTCACAGCTACTACATCCCCGCGATGCGCGTGAAGCGCGACGTGGTGCCCGGCCGTTACAGCCAGATGTGGGTCGAGCCGACCAAGCCCGGCGTGTACCACATCTTCTGCGCGGAGTACTGCGGTACGAAGCACTCGCAGATGATCGGCAAGGTCACTGTGATGGAACCGGACGAGTACGAGCGTTGGTTGTCGGGCTCGACGGGTGAAGCCCCCGAAGTCGCCGGCAAGAACTTGTTCGAGTCGATGCGCTGCGCCAGCTGCCACCCGGTGGAAGCCGGCCAGACGATGATCGGCGGCTCGCCTGCGCGCGGCCCGTCGATGGT
>CAIKQM010000635.1 GCA_903829565.1 uncultured Planctomycetota bacterium | reverse complement strand
GTACCCGAGCACCTGTCCGCTTGGCGAGCACGCGAACAATCCACCACGGCACGCGTCCTGCGCGTCTTGGGTGTAGCCCTCCTGCTGGCGGGACTCGCCACAATGTTCGGCTTCATGCACTTTGTGCTGACCAGCGAGTTCTCGCGTGTGCCGCGCTGGCTGGCGTATGTGTTTGAGGCGGGGTTGGCGGGTTTTCTGTATTTGGTGTGGAGGGCGGTCAAGGCTCGGTTGGCGACCAGGGAACTGGATCCGTCGGGCGAGCACGATGGGTGATACTGGCGTAGGTGAGTGGGCACAGAATCACCAAGGCCATGTTTCTTCTGTGTTAGAAGCTGCGAATCGCCGTCCCAGTCAGCTCTGTTCGTACGTCTAGATTGAATTGTTGCGACTTGAGGGACCTTCGTCGCCTCAGCTGGCAGACGATGGAAGCCGTTTGGAAAGCTCTAGGCCCTAGGAGTGACGCTGCCCACCAGATAGGCCCGTGCTGCCTCTGCAACGTCCCCTGCTCACCCTGGTGCGGATGAACTCCGGAATTTGCGTGCTACATACCTCTGAGTAGCCTCACGGACGTCTACCGTGAGGTAGGCCACGAAAGTCGTGCACAATCGACGGGGCCAGTATCACTTTGGCACTCTATCGCCCCTACGCCATGTCGCTCCACAAGCTCACCGTCCTCGCCGCGGCCACCGCCGCCCTCCTCTTCACCCCCACCGCCGCCGCACAAGCCGCCCCTGCAGCCCCGCAAGCGCAGGCTCCCGCCTCCGCCCCGGTCCTCGACCTTAGCCCCGACATCGACCGAGCCCTGCGCTGGCTGCGCTACGCGCAAGACCGCGAAACGGGTGGCTATGGCCCGGATGTCGTCACCACGGCGCTGACCCTGCGTGCCATGCGCGAGTCGCCGCGCAAGTACCAGACCATTGATGGGCCGTTTGTGGCGCGCGCTGTCGCCTATCTCGTTGCCAAGCAAGACGCGAGTGGTGCCATCGCGGATGCGGGCGTGGATGAGCCCGCGCGCAAGCGGCAGACGCGCGTCGCGGCAGCGGCGTTGACGCTGCATGCGGACGAAACGACCAAGGCAGCACTGGGCGCAGCGCTCAAGTACTTGAGTGCAGACACAGCCGCGGAGGCCGCCCTCAATCCTTGGAACGAGGCTCCCCTGCCTGCCTCCAAAGATGAGCTACGCAAGCTCGTCACGGACCTCTTGGCCAAGCGCAAGAGCGATGGATCGTGGGGCGATGTGCGCACCACCGCCGACGCGGCGGTGATGCTCGTACGCGCAGCGCCGGTGTTGAAGCCGACGGCGGCGTCCGCGGCGCGTGATGCCAAGCCGCTGCCGAAGTTCGAACCGGCTGACAAGGCCGCGGCCTTGGCATCGATGCAGCAAGGTGCGCGCTTCCTCGTCTCGATTGCTCACAACGGCACGTGGGGCGAGCCGGGCAAGCCGGATGCGGGCATCACGGCGATGGCCTTGGGCGCGCTCTTGGCGACGCCTGCACCGCGTGAAGCGGTCGTGCAGCAAGCGATCGACTCTGGTCTGGCTTGGCTCGCGACATTGCAGCAAGCCGATGGTTCGATTCATCAAGGCAAGGTGGCGAACTATGTCACCTCGGCCGCGGTGATGGCCTTCGCAGCCGACGCGCGTGAACAGTACAAGCCTGTGATGCTGCGCGCGCGCGAGTGGATCGTGGCGCTGCAAGTGGGCCCCGAGGACAACTACGCCGAGGACCACCCCTACTACGGCGGCATCGGCTATGGCTCATCGGAGCGCCCGGACTTGTCGAACTTGCAGATGGCGCTCGAGGCCTTGACGGCCTCGGGGCTCGACCAGAACCACGAAGCGTTCCAGCGCAGCTTGCGCTTCTTGGAACGCTGCCAGAACCGTTCCGAGAAGAACGATGTGCAGATCCCGGATGGCGGCAAGGTCGTCGTGTCCGGTGATGATGGCGGCTCGGCGTATGCGCCGGGTCAAAGCATGGCGGGCTACATCGAGCTCGAAGGCGGCAAGAAGGTGCCGCGCAGCTATGGCTCGATGACGTACGCGCTGCTCAAGAGCTACGCGTTCGCGGGCATCCCCAAGTCCGATCCGCGCATGAAGGCGGCGTGGGAGTGGTTGCGGCGCAACTACACGCTGGATGTGAACCCTGGCTTTGAAGCCGGCACGGATCCCACGGCGGCGTACCAAGGTCTGTACTACTACTTCGCCGTGATGGCCAAGGCCTTGGATGTCTATGGCGAAGAGACCATCGTCGATGCGCAAGGTGGCGCGCATTCGTGGCGCAAGGACCTCGCTGGCCGCATCGTCGCCATCCAGAAGAAGGCCGATGGCTCGTGGCTCAATGAAAACTCGCCGCGTTGGTATGAGGGCAACCCCATCCTCGCGACGAGCTATGCGCTGCTCACTCTCGGCAGCTGTGTGCGCGGTCAGTGACCATCGCCCTGCATGCAGCCGGGCCATGCAGAGAGCGCTTACTTCAACTGCTCCCAGTACTCCGTGGGCATGTCGAAAGCGAGCTTCAACGCGCCATTAGCCCCACCGTAGATCGGCTCTTCGATGCGCACAACACGCCCGGAGCCTAAGCGCTCTTGCAGAGCCTTCTCAATCTCATGATCGAGGCCGCGGATCATGCTGCCACCACCGGCCAAGAGCACACGCCCTTTCAAGCGGTCTTGAAACTCCGGGTCGAAGCTCGCCACGAGGTGCTGGATCCCGTCCACGATACCTGGCACGATGCTACGACAAGCAGTTTTGACATGTTCTGTGATGTCAAATTCAGTGGGCTTGCCTGCAACAGGCAGCTTCACCAAGGCCGCCGGCATCTGATCCAATACTGAAGCGTGCTTTTCCTTGATCGTCTTCACCATCTCTTTGGTGAACTGCGCGCCTTGGCAGTGTTTGCTGATCAGGTCCATCAACACGGCGTCGACATGGTCGCCCGCGAAAGTACTCGTGATCTGGTCGGCGTCCTCCGGCATCGTGCCGTGCATGCGGCACAAGTCAGTGGTACCTGCGCCGATATCAACGACAAGGACATCGTCCAACATGTCAAGGCCATAGGCCACGGAGAACGGCTCCGAGCACAGCATGACGGAGTTCACCGACTCACGAGCCGCATCCAAGATCGCTTGCTTGTTGTGCAGCGATGCCTGAGCAGGGGCGCCGATGACGGCATAGACTTTCTGACCCGGTATAGGGCGCGCGCGCTGGATGATCTCTTTGATCAAGTCGGTGGCTGCGCGCACATTCTCAGAGCCTTCGTGATCGGTCTGGATCACACCATGCGCTAGCGGACGATAGAGCTTTAACGACAGTCGATTCGCAATGGCCTCATCGCCATAGAGCACGTCCTTGCCGAGCTTCTTGCTAGCGATTGCGTCCTTGGGGTAGCCCACATAGGACGCAATCGTCTCTCGCACACCGTTACTGGCTGCGACTGATGTACGTGAAGTACCAAGGTCGATGCCTAAGTACAGCGGACCACTCGCAGACTGGACATTACTCATGTAGTCAACTCGCTCTCGTCTTCACCGTCACGGTGTTGCCGCAACTCGCGGTTAGCCTCGAAGATATTACGCATCAGCTCCCGCTTCTGTTCGCTCATCTCACGCGCTTCGCTCGTCGCAGCCACAGGAGCAACCGGCGCATGAGCCCGCCGCAAGGCGGCTTCGGTGTCGTCGAGCAACGACATCAAGCGTGCCAAGCGACGCTCGAGCTTGTCGACCTGATCAGCATCAACCCCGCCGGCGCTTAGCGGAGCTGGCGTGCCTTCCAGTGACTCTTGCGTCGTGCCGGAGCCGATCTCCACATGGCGATCGCCGCCGGCCTTTTGCGCCATGCGCAAGCCATCGTGAGCCAGCGCGACGAGCACATCAAAGGACTCGCTGCTGCCGCCTTCGACGCTGACGACGCCTACGGAAGCCGCGACTTTGATCGTGCGGCCATCAAGATCGAAGCGTTGCTTCTTGACCGCTGTACGCACGCGCTCGGCGAGCAGAGCACCCGTGTGCGGGCCGGTGTGTGCGTAGAAGATCAACACCTGGTCGCCGGACAAACGCGCCAAGAGATCCGAGTCGCGCATGGCACCACGCATGGCGCGCACAGCGGTCTTCATGATCTCTGCGCGTGCTTCGACTCCATACAAGTCTTGGAGCTGATCCAAACGGTCCACCGCCACGACGCAGCAAACGATCGGAAAGCGATAGCGGCGCGCGCGTTCGTGTTCGGCGCGCATGAAGCGTTCGATCTCAGCCGGGCCAAACAGGCCGCCGTCAGCATCTTCGAAACGCGCGAGGTCGAGTGTACCCATCGGAGTGTTGTGGCCTCCATCCTTCAGGGTGTGCCCAGACGAGTCAACTCGCCTGTGGGGCCTGTGGGGACAAGGTCCTGCAGAGGCATGCATCGACCTGCATGAGAGGTGTGCTTGAGCCGCAGGCACGCAAGCGCTGCCACGTGGAAGAAAGTTCCTGACTTACCGCAAGCTCAGAGGACAAACTCAGAGTGCAAATCCGCCCGCCACGGGCAGATCGGCGCCGGTCACATGGCGCGCCTCCGCCGAGCATAACCAACGCACGGCGCGCGCCAGATCCTCGGGCGTGGTCGCTCCGGGCAAAGGCACGCGGGCCAGCGTTTCGGGAGCCAGCGTCTCGGGGTCTGCATGCAAGTGGGGCACCACTCCGGGCGACACCATGTTCACGCGCACGCCATGCAGCGCCTCTTCCAAGG
>CAIKQM010000634.1 GCA_903829565.1 uncultured Planctomycetota bacterium | reverse complement strand
TGGTGCGGTGTCGTGGGCGTGCCTGACACAAGCGCAGAGCGCATCGGCCAACGCCTTGCGTTGGGGTAGCACCTACAACTTCCGCTTTGATGCACCGGTAGGTCCTACGCAGGGCTCGGCCAGCATCGGCTTGTGGAAGAGCGGCGGCGCAGCCAGTGTGGCCGCGACGATCCAGGTGCCGAGTGCGGGCGCTACGGGTGCTGCGTACTGTTTGGGCGATGGCTCTGGCACTGCCTGTCCGTGCGGCAATCTGGCGCCGGTGGGGGCCCAGAGTGGTTGCCTCAACTCCTTAGGCCAAGGCGCGCGTTTGCAGGCCACGGGCCTGCCCTCGCTCAGCGCGGACACGCTGCAGTTGTCGGGTTCGAACATGCCCGACAGCACCGCCTTGTACTTCCAAGGTACCGCGCAGCAGTCGGGTGGCGTTGGCGTTGTCTTCGGTGATGGCCTGCGCTGCGCCGCGGGTACGGTCGTGCGTTTGGGCACCAAGCTCAATGTGGCGGGCAGCTCGAGTTACCCCACAGCATCTGAAGCAGCCGTGTCCGTGCGCGGTCTTGTCACCGCTCCCGGTAGCCGCGCGTACCAAGTTTGGTACCGCAATGCCGCGGCCTTCTGCAGTGCTTCCACCTTCAACCTCACCAACGGTTGGTGGTTGGTCTGGTTGCCCTGACGATCAGTCGCGTTGCCGGACTGCCCAAATAGAGGCATTGGTGCTACGCTTCGAGGGGCACGCGTCCGCGCGTGCACTTCACTCACCCCACGGACAAGGACCACGGAAAAGGGACCATGAGCCTTATTCGCAGCGCACTCGCACTCTCAGTGTTGTCAGCCTTCGCGGCAGCGCAAGGCACGGACACCTGCACCACGCCCACGCCGATCACGGGCAACGGGCCGTTCGCGTTCAACAACGCGGCCGCCACCACCACGACTGGTGCTGGCACAACGTGCGCCGGACTCGGCCGTGACTTGTTCTGGGTGTGGACCGCTCCGGCCGCCGGAGCCTTCGATGTGTCGACCTGCGGCGGCGCCGCGTTTGACACCGTGATTGCGGTCTACGCGGGCGCGACCTGCCCGAGCGCTACCGCTGCTGCTCTGTCCTGCGTCGATGACTCGTGCGGCTTGCAAAGCACCGCGACCTTTACCGCGACGGCAGGCACGCAGTACTTGATCCGCGTCGGTTCCTACAACGGAGGCACGGGCGGCTCTGGAACCTTCACCATCGCCGCGAACACGGGTGGCGGCGGCGGCACCGGTGGTTGCCCGACGCAAACGACGGGCCCGGACGTCATCGTCGGCGAGATCCCCGATGTGTCCAACTATGTAGCGGTTTCCGGTGTGGATGCCATCAGCTTGGGCACGACCTCGTGCAACATCGGCAACCAAACCTTGCTGTGGATCGCCTCCACCAACCAACACCCCGTCATCGGCGGCAACCTGTACCGCTACAAGGTGGTCAATGGTGCCGGTCGCATGGAGCAGATTGGCATGAGCTGGTTGAAGCACGGCTTCACCGCTTTGGCTGGCAATGTGTGCTGCCCGTGC
>CAIKQM010000633.1 GCA_903829565.1 uncultured Planctomycetota bacterium | reverse complement strand
CGGTCACGAACGCGGCATGCGTTCCGGCACCTTGAATGTGCCGGGCATTGTGGGCTTGGGCGCGGCGTGCAAGCTCGCCCACGAGGAGATGGAGAAGGACCGCGCCCACACGCAAGGGTTGCGCGATCAGTTCGAGAGCCGCGTCATGCAGGCCTTGGACTTTGTGACGGTCAATGGCGATGTGCGCTATCGATTGCCCAACAACTCGAACCTCTCGTTCAGCTACGTGGAAGGCGAGTCGCTGATCATGGGCATCAAGGACATTGCCGTGTCCTCGGGTTCGGCCTGCACTTCGGCCAGTTTGGAGCCCAGCCACGTGCTGCGCGCGATGGGCGTGGGCGACGAGCTGGCCCACAGCTCGATCCGCTTTGGCTTCGGCCGCTTCACGACCCAAGAACACGTGGACTTTGCGGTGAATCAACTCGTGGGCGCGGTCAAGCGCCTGCGCGAACTGTCGCCGCCGTACGAGATGGTGCAAGAAGGCATCGATCTCTCGACGGTGAATTGGCAAGGCGGCCACTGATCTCCACAGCACACGCGAGCTACTAAGGAACAAGCCATGGCATACAGCGACAAAGTCATCGATCACTACAACAACCCGCGCAACGTGGGCTCGCTCGACAAAGGCAAGCACAGCGTGGGCACCGGCGTCGTCGGCGCACCCGAGTGCGGCGATGTGATGAAGCTGCAGATCGAAGTCGAGGGCGATCGCATCGTGGATGCGAAGTTCAAGACCTTTGGTTGCGGCTCCGCGATCGCCAGCAGCTCGCTGGCGACGGAGTGGATCAAGGGCAAGACCATCGATGAAGCGATGGCGATCAAGAACACGCAGATCGTGGAAGAGCTGGCGCTGCCGCCGGTGAAGATCCACTGCAGCGTGTTGGCCGAAGATGCCATCAAGTCCGCCATCGCGGATTGGAAGGCCAAGCAACAGGAGCAGAAGTCGTGATCCAACTGACGGAGCTAGCGCGCAAGGAAATCAGCCGCATCATCTCCGAGCAGAACTTGCCGCCGGAGACAGCGCTGCGCGTGGGCGTGAAGGGCGGCGGATGCTCGGGCTTCTCGTACACCTTGGGCTTCGATGACAAGATCAACGAAGTCGACCAAGTGACCGAGGTCGAAGGCGTGCGCGTGGTGTGCGATCCGAAGAGCTTCTTGTACCTCAACGGCACGCAGATCGACTTTGAGGACAACCTCATGGGGCGTGGCTTCAAGTTCGGCAATCCGAACGCGGCCAAGTCGTGCGGCTGCGGCGAGAGCTTCTCGGTCTGAGCCAATGACGCTGGTCTGTCAGGTATGCAACGCAGCTTTGGAGCTTCCCTGCGCTTGCAGCGCGTGCGGAGCCCTGCAACCTGATCACAACCTGCTTGGTTCCAACCCGGCCGATCCGTGGGCGACTCTCGGCTTGGCGCGGTCGATGGCTATCGATGCCACCAGCCTGAAAAAGCGCCTGTTGCAAGGCTCGCGCATGGTGCATCCGGACTTTCATGGTGCGGATCCTGCCTCACGGGCGTTGGCGGAGCTGCACAGTGCACGGCTCAATCGCGCCTATGAAACGCTGGCGGATGAAGCACGCCGCGCGGATGCGTTGGTGTTGCTGCTCGGCGGTCCGAACGACACGGTAGCGCGCGAGATGCCGCGCGAGTTCCTTGTCGAAGTCTTGGAGTGGAATGAAGCGCTGGAAGACGCGCGCGCCTCCAAGACATGGAGCCCGGCGGTGGTGCGGCTGCGCGACGAACTGCACGCACGACGCCAAGCCGAGCTCGCTGGTGTGCACTCTCTGTTGTCCAATCCACTTGACAGCTCCCCCACGCAACTGGCGCAAGCCCGGGCACGCTTGAATGCGGTGCGCTACCTCGATCGCTCACTGACCGACATCGAAGCCTTGCGGCTCGCTTGCGCCTCCTGACGCTCCATCCCCCATGGGCTACATCGAACTCAATGTCCTCAACCAACCCGTGGTCCCCAAGCAAACAGGGGCACTGGGCATCGACCTAGGCACAACTCACTCGCTCGCGGCGATTTGGAAGGATGGTCGGCCGCAGGTGCTGCGTGTAGAAGGCGAGAGCGCCTTGGTGCCGAGCGTCGTGCACTTTCCACGCGAAGGCGCGCCGATCGTCGGCCGCGCGGCGCGCGAACAGGCGGTCGTTGCGCCCAAGGACACGCTCTTCTCGATCAAGCGCTTCATGGGACGCGGCCTCAAGGATGTGCGCCAGGAACTGGCCACACTGCCGTACACGGCCAGTGAAACGGAACGAGGACTGATTCAACTCGAAGTTCACGGCAAGAAGTACACGCCCGAGCAGTTGTCCGCGCTGGTGCTGAAGAAGGTCCACGAGACTGCCAGCCGCGCGCTTGGAGAGACGGCGCCCACCAGCGTGGTGATCACCGTGCCTGCGTACTTTGATGACACGCAGCGCCAGGCCACGCGCGATGCAGCGCGTCTGGCTGGCCTTGAGGTGCTGCGCATTGTCAACGAGCCCACCGCAGCCAGCTTGGCCTACGGGCTGGACCAGCGCGACAAGGGCAATGTGGTTGTCTACGACCTGGGCGGCGGCACCTTTGATGTGACCGCGCTGACGATTGAAGAAGGCGTCTTCCGAGTGTTGTCAACTGCAGGTGACACGCACTTGGGCGGTGATGACTTCGACGCCGCGTTGATGGACTTGGCCAAGCGCGAGATCGCGGCCCAGCACGGTGACGACGTGTTGACCGATGCAGGCTTCCAACAAGCGCTCCGTTTGGCCTGCGAGCGCTGCAAGATCGAGCTCTCCTCGGCTCCACGTGCCGAGATTCACCTGATGTTGCCCGAGCGCCGCATCGCTTGGAGGCGTGAGCTGGACCGCGCCGAGTTTGACGCGCTGACCAAGGCCTTGGTGGATCGTACCTTGGCCGCCTGCGCTCAAGCCCTCTCGGACGCCAAGCTGCTGACAAGCGCAATTGACGAGGTCGTGCTGGTTGGTGGCAGCTCGCGCATCCCTGCGGTGCGCGCGCGCGTCGAACAGTTCTTTGGCCGCAAACCGCACACCGAACTCAATCCCGATGAAGTTGTGGCGCTGGGGGCTGCGGTACAAGCCCACATCTTGGTCGGTGGCAAGCGCGATGTGCTGCTCTTGGATGTGACACCTCTGTCGCTGGG
>CAIKQM010000632.1 GCA_903829565.1 uncultured Planctomycetota bacterium | reverse complement strand
TGGATGCAGTCGAGAATGTGCTGTTGCCCGCCATGATCAGTGGCGACCCGGATGTGAAGTCACGGCGCAAGGAGTTGCGCGAGCGCGCGGTGCAGATGCTGCGCGACTTCGGCCTGGGCGAGCGTTTGGATCACCGTCCGGCGCAGCTGTCTGGTGGCGAGAAGCAGCGCGTCGCCATCGCGCGTGCGTTGCTGTTGGATCCGCAACTCGTCATCGCCGATGAACCCACAGGCAACTTGGACTCCACCACCGGCGCGAAGGTGCTCGACTTGCTGCTCGACGAGCAGAAGAAGCGCAACCTGACGCTGCTGTTGGTCACGCACGATGAGCGCGTGGCCGCGCGCTGCTCGCGCATTGTGCACATGCGCGACGGACGCGTGGTGACCTGAACGCCTACTTGCGCTTCGTGCGCGTGGACGCAGGCTTGGACGGGAACACATCCGGCTCCACCGACCCACGCCAGCCCAAGCGCTCGCGCAAGCGGCGATACGGATCGAACGAGCGCGGCGACAGCAGCGGATACGCACGCTTGTGCGCGCGCATCACCACCGCATCCCCTTCACGCAGCGGGTGGAAGCCCTGACCATCCAACACCAGTGTGGTGGTGCCGGTCGCCCGCGTGATCTCCAAGCGCAAGGTCTCCGCGCCAGCTAGCACGATAGGCCGGTGCGACAGAGCTTGCGGCGAGACGGGCGTCACCACGAAGGCCTTCAACTCGGGCGCCAAGATCGGACCGCCCGCGGCCAACGAGTACGCCGTGGAGCCCGAAGGCGTGGACACGACCAGACCATCGGCGCGATAGTTGGTCACCCAATCATCGCCCACCTTGAGCGCCACCTCGAGCATGCCTTGAAAGGCGCCGCGAGTGAGCACAGCATCGTTCAGCGCAACAGCACGTTGCTTGCGGCCGTGCTCATCACGGAACTCGACCTCCAGGCGTGTGCGCTCTTCGACGCGCGCACGGCCGGCCAGCACATCCTCAAGGGCTTCACGCCACTGCGAGGCTTCCACAGAAGCCAAGAAGCCCACGCGACCGAAGTTCACCCCCACGATCGGCACAGGACGCGCTGCATAGGCTCGCGCGGCCGACAGGATCGAGCCATCGCCGCCCAACACCACGACCAAGTCCGCACGCGGGGCTGCCTCTCGCTCCCACGCGCGCGGATCGTGCAGCACCTGCGTGTGCACGCGACGATCCGCCAACCACGAGGTCAGCTCAGCAGCTAGCTCCACGACGCCGCTCTTGTGAGCATCGGCCAGGATCGCAACGCGTCGGATGCGCGGCGGCGGAGTAGCGGCAGCGCGCGCCATGTCAGCTCCGCTCGCTGCGTGTGCGATCCAGCAACTGCAGCACCGTACGCTCCACGCCGGCTGCATCCAGACTGCACTCCGCCAGTTGTTCGGCGCGCGAAGTCTTGTGGTCGATGTAGCGATCCGGAATGGCCAGGATCTTCACACGCGCGTTCGCCACAGGCAGCGTGTTCAGCGCCTCCAACACAGCGGAGCCAAAGCCACCGGCCTTCTGGTGTTCTTCCAATGTGATGATGGTGCGGTAGCTCGCGGCGTGACGGCCGAGCAACTCGACATCGATGGGCTTGGCAAAGCGCGCATCAACCACACCGATGCGAATGCCTTGGCGCTCGAGCCGCTCTGCGGCTTCCAACGCTTGGTTGACCAACGCACCAAAGGCCCACACCACCACCTCGCCGCCCTCGAGCAACACTTCGGCCTTGCCGGGCGTCATCTCGCGGCGTTCGCTCTTGTGGATGCGCTCAACAGCAGGTGCTTCGTCGCGCGGGAAGCGCACGGCAAAGGGACCATCGTGCCGCAAGCCCAGCTCGAGCATGCGCTCCATATCACTCGCATCGCGCGGCGCCGCAATCGTCATGTGCGGCAAGGTGCGCAAGTACGCGATGTCGAACACACCGTTGTGTGTGGGCCCATCCGCACCGACCAAGCCAGCGCGGTCTAGAGCCAGCACCACCGGCAAGTTCTGCAACGACACTTCTTGGAACACTTGGTCGTAGCCGCGCTGCAAGAAGGTCGAGTAGATGGCTGCGACCGGGCGCAAGCCACCCTTCGCCATGCCCGCGGCCATGGCGACCGCGTGTTGTTCCGTGATGCCGGTGTCGTGGAAGCGTGCCGGAATGCGCGCTTGGTAGGCGTCGAGCCCAGTGCCTGAAGGCATCGCCGCGGTGATGGCGTGCACACGCACATCACGCTCGGCGAGCTTCACGAGCGCGTCGCTGAAGCACTTGGTGTACGCCGGGCCAGTAGCCTTGCTCTCGGTCGCTTTGCCGTCTGCTTTGGGCTCGACCTTGGGGCCAGTTGCACACGCTGCAGCCGGGGCCGGCGCACCTTTGACTCCATGCACACGCTCGGGGTGCGTGGGTGCTTTGGGGTGGCCTTTGCCCTTCTCGGTCAACAGGTGCAGCAGCACCACACCTTCCAGGCCTTTGGCTCGTTCCAAGTGTTCGACGATCAAGTGCACATCATGACCATCGAGCGGCCCCACGTAGGTCACGCCCAGCTCTTCGAACACATGACCGGGAACCACCGCGTGCCGCACGACTTCACCAAGCTGATCCAGCGTTTGATCCACCTTGGGACCAATCACCGGGATCGCATGGATGAGGTTCGACACCTCGTGATGCGCGCGTTGCACAATGCGGTTGGAGCGAATCTTCGACAAGTAGCGCGCCAGCGCGCCCACCGACTTGCTGATCGACCACTCGTTGTCGTTCAACACCACGATCATGCGCTCACCAGAGGCGGCTGCATGGTTCAGCGCTTCAAACGCAACGCCTGCGCCGAGCGCTGCGTCACCGATCACAGAGACCACATGCGGACGCTGCTCGGGGCGCTGCGACTCGTGGCGCGCGGCCATCGCCAAGCCGACGCCCAACGAGATGGACGTGCCAGCATGTCCTGTGTGGAAGAGGTCGTACTCGCTCTCGTGCTGGTTCGTGAACCCGCACATGCCGCCGGTTTGGCGCAACTGCGCAAAGCCTTCGCGCCGTCCCGTCAACACGCCAACGCACTGGCCAAGGCCCTACACGGCCACGAACACCTGATCCCGCGCTCGATGCTCGTGCGCAAGCTCAAGCCTCTCCCGGTCGAAGCAGTCGTCCGCGGCTACCT
>CAIKQM010000631.1 GCA_903829565.1 uncultured Planctomycetota bacterium | reverse complement strand
GCCGCACGGTGCCGAACCCGACGCAGCTCGACACCGACAACGATGGCTTCGGTGATGCGTGCACGCAGATCACGGGCTTCTGCTTTGGCGACGGCAGCGGCAGTGCTTGCCCCTGCGGCAACGCTTCGGCGGTGGGCGCCGGTGAAGGCTGCCTCAACTCGCTAGGCGCAGGTGCCAAGTTGGCCGGCAGTGGCATTCCCAGCTTGAGCGCGGACACGGTGACTCTCGCGGGCATCAACATGCCGAACAGCTCGGCGCTGTACTTCCAAGGCACGACGCAGCAACTCAGCGGCGCTGGAGCGGTCTTTGGTGACGGCTTGCGTTGCGCGGGTGGTTCGGTGGTGCGTCTAGGTACGCGCACGAACAGCGCCGGTGCTTCGGGCTATCCGAACGCTGGCGAGCCCTCTGTGTCGGTGCGCGGTCTGATCACGACGCCCGGCACGCGTACCTACCAAGTTTGGTACCGCAACTCGGCTGCGTTCTGCACCGCCAGCACCTTCAACCTCACGAACGGTGTCGAGATCACTTGGAACCCGTGAGGGTTTCGCAGGCAACAACCAGCTTCTTCGTTCAGCGTAAACCCCTTTTGACAACCCAGACCCACACCATGAAATCCTTCTACACACGCGGCTTGAAAGCCGTAGTCGGTTGCGGCCTCGCAGCTTTGGCGAGCGCTCAAACGAACCCCCAAGGCGTCTATGTGTCCGAGATCATCATCGATCCCTCGGGTACCGACAACGGCATCGAGTACCTCGAGGTGAAAGGCCCCGCGGGCACTTCACTCGCTGGATGGTACATGCTGTCCATCGAAGGCGATGGCGCAGCAGCCGGCCTCGTTGACCAGTCGTATGCCTTCGAATCGACGTGGAGCATTGGCGCCAACGGTTTGATGCTCATTCGTGACGCGGCCTCGGTGCACAACCCTGCACCGGATGCGCAAACGAACGTGTACGTCAAGGACTTCAATCCTGACATCGAGAACGGCTCGAACACGATCCTCATCGGCTTCGGCACGCCGCCGGCCCTGAATGCGGACCTCGACACCAACAACGACGGTGTCTTGGATGTGGCGCTTACCGGCTTCACGGTTGTGGACGGGTATGCGTTGATCGAAAACGACACTGCGAATGTCAATGTGGGTTATGCCGATGACTTCGGCTTGCAACACATTGGACCGGTGCTGACGCCCGTCGCGTACAACCCGGACTGGGTTTCGCGCGTGTTCAACGCGGACGGTTCGCCTTGCGGCTGGGTGGGTGGCGATGTCGCTGGCACGGCAGCGACTGGCTTCACGCTGCGTACCGATCGCCCTGGCTACAACTACGCGAGCTACGGCATCGATACTACGGTGGTGACCGTCGGTTGGACGCCGGGCGTCTTGAACCCCAGCTACGACAGCGACAACGACGGCCTAGCCGCCGCGTGCGACACGTGCACGGACACCGATGGTGACGGTCTCGGCAATCCGAACTTCCCGGCCAACACCTGCCAAGTGGACGTGTGCCCGGCGGATGCCACGAACGCCGACAGCGACAACGACGGCACGGCGAACTGTGTGGACGGCTGCCCGAACGACCCGCTCAAGACGGCTCCCGGTGCATGTGGTTGCGGTGTGGCCGAGAGCGGCGATACCGACAACGACGGCACGCTCGACTGCCTTGATGGTTGCCCGAATGACCCGCTGAAGACGGCTCCCGGTGCTTGCGGCTGCGGCGTGGCGGAAACCGACAGCGACAACGATGGCACCGTGGACTGCGTCGATGGTTGCCCGAGCGACCCGCTGAAGACGGCTCCCGGTGCGTGTGGCTGCGGCGTCGCCGATACCGACACGGACAATGACGGCACAGCGGACTGCCTCGACGGTTGCCCGAACGATCCGTTGAAGGTCGCGGCCGGTGCGTGTGGTTGTGGCGTGGCCGATGTGGACGCGGATGGCGATGGTTCCGCGGACTGCAACGACCTGTGCCCGAACGACCCGAACAAGTCGGCGCCCGGTCAGTGCGGCTGTGGCGTGCCCGATACGGACACGGACAACGATGGCACAGCCGACTGCAACGACGGCTGCCCGAGCGATCCGTTGAAGACCGCGGCGGGTGCGTGTGGCTGTGGTGTGCCCGAGACGGACACGGACAACGATGGCACGCCGGACTGCAACGATGGTTGCCCGAATGATGTCAACAAGACGGCGCCCGGTGCGTGCGGTTGCGGCGTGGCGGACACCGACAGCGACAACGATGGCACAGCGGACTGCAACGACGGCTGCCCGGCCGATCCGTTGAAGACCGCGGCCGGTGCTTGCGGTTGTGGAGTGGCCGATGTGGACGCGGATGGCGATGGTT
>CAIKQM010000630.1 GCA_903829565.1 uncultured Planctomycetota bacterium | reverse complement strand
TGAACGAGAAGTGACGCGGCTCCAGCTCTTCGCCGACCGCGAACCCGCACACCGTGCAAGCCCCGTGCATGGACCACGAGGCGCGCGTTGCGGCCTTGCCATCACCACCGCGCAGCACCAAGTCACAGCGACCGTGAGCAACGGCCGCCGCTTGTTCCACAGCTTCAGCCATGCGGCCGCGTGCACTCGCCTCGACCTTGATGCGATCGATGACCAAGTCCACGGTGGTGGCCGCCTCCAAAGCAGGCAGCGCACCATCCAAGCGCAACTCGGCACCATCGACCAGCACTCGCGTGTAGCCCGCGGCCTTGGCTGCATCCACGCGCGTCGTCCATTCCTTGCTCTCCTCAGGCCCATGCACTCCCGAGCCACTCCAAGGAGCCACCATCCATGCCGTCGCACCGGCATGGGCGGCCAACATGGCCTTGACGATCTGCGATGCATCGCGCGGCTTGAGCTCTTCACGATGCACGGGGCAACGACGCACTCCGGCGCGCGACCACAGCACACGCAGGTGGTCATGAATCTCAGTGGTCGTCGCCACGGTGGAGCGCGGCTGTGAACCGTAGCCGCGCGCTTCCACAGCCACAGACGGTCCAAGACCATCAATGCGTTCGACAGGCGGTCGATCTTTGGTGCCCAAGAACTGGCGCGCGTACGTCGACAAGGACTCTACGAAGCGCCGCTTGCCTTCCACATGAATCGTGTCGAGCGCGAGTGAGCTCTTGCCGGAACCGGATGGACCGGTGACGACAGTGAAGGCTCCGCGCGGAATCGACACATCGATGTTCTTCAAGTTGTGCGTCTGCGCACCGACCACCTCAATGCGCTCCGGCGGCGGGACGCGCCGCGCCTCGCGCTTCTTGGCGGAGGCCTGCGTCTTGCGATTGTGGAACGCGCGCAGAGCAGCGGCTGTGTACGAACGCTTGTGCGCTTCGACCACTTCGGGGGTGCCAGCCACCACGAGCTCGCCGCCCGCCTCGCCACCCTCAGGGCCCAAGTCGATCACATGGTCAGCAGCCGACACGACATCCAACTCATGCTCGACCACCAACACGGTGTGGCCTAGATCAACCAAACGCTGCAGCGCACCCACGAGGCGCGCCACATCCAAGGCGTGCAAGCCCGTGGTGGGTTCATCGAGCACATACAGCGTGTGGCCTTTCGGCTTCTTTTGAAGCTCGGTGACTAGCTTCAAGCGCTGAGCTTCGCCGCCCGAAAGCGTGGTCGATGGCTGACCCAGCGTGAGGTAGCCAATGCCGATCTCGGACATCAACTTCAGCGGTCCAGCGATCTTTGGCAGCTCGGAGAACAGCTCGGCCGCTTCTTCCGCCGGCATGGCGAGCACATCCGAGATGCTCTTGCCTTTGAAGTGCGCGTCAAGTGTCTCGGCACCAAAGCGTTGGCCACCGCACTCTTCGCACGGCACCGTGACCGGAGCCAAGAACTGCAACTCGACGAACTTGGCGCCCGCACCTTGGCAAGCCTCACAGCGTCCGCCAGCCACATTGAACGAGAAGCGCGAGCGCGTCCAACCGCGCAGCTTGGACTCAGGTAGCTGCGCAAAAAGCTCGCGGATGTGATCGAACACACCTGTGTAGGTGGCTGGATTGCTGCGCGGTGTGCGACCAATCGGGGTCGCATCGATGGTCACCAACTCATCGACATGCTCCATGCCGCGAATGCGGTCATGCTCTTCGGGCGCAGGAGCTTCCAAGCCGAGATGGCGACGCACCGCGCGCTCCAAGATGCGGTTCACCAGCGTGGACTTGCCCGAGCCCGACACACCGGTGACCGCGGTCAGCGTGCCCAGCGGCACGGAGATCTCTACATCCTTCAGGTTGAAGGCGCGCGCACCTTCCACAACCAAGTGCGAGCCATTGCCCTTGCGACGTGTGGCAGGCCGCTGCATGACGATCTCGCCGCGCAGCAAGCGCGCCGTCGCGCCATCACCCTTGGCGACATCCGCCGGCGTACCGGAGGCGACGATGTGACCTCCATGCCGCCCGGCACCAGGGCCTACATCGACCAACCAATCCGCGCTGCGCAAAGTGGCTTCATCGTGCTCGACCACGACGACGGTGTTGCCAGCATCGCGCAACGCACGCAGCGCACCGACCAGTTGCTCGTGATCGCGCGGATGCAACCCAATCGACGGTTCATCGAGCACATACAAGACACCTTGCAAGCCTGCACCCAGCTGTGCGGCGAGGCGAATGCGTTGCGCTTCGCCACCAGACAAGGTCTCGGCCGAACGATCGAGCGTGAGGTAGCCGAGCCCCACATCCAGCAAGAAATCGACGCGCCGGCGAATCTCGCGCACCAGGTCGCGCGCAATGCGCAGCTCGCGCTCGGACAACTGCAGCGCCGTCAACTTGGCGGGCAACTCGCTGATGGGC
>CAIKQM010000629.1 GCA_903829565.1 uncultured Planctomycetota bacterium | reverse complement strand
CGGGGAGGTCATGGCGTGAGCTTACCCAAGTTCCAGCTTTCCAAGCGCCGGCGAATGAGGTCGCGCGCTTCGCGGAAGCGCTGCAGCGCTTGCTCCGGTGGCAGTACGGAACTGCTGACTGGGTCGGCGATCGGCCAGTGCAGACGCTGGGCGCGCCCTAGCCAAGTCGGGCAGACCTCCTCGGCACAAAGCGTGATGACCACATCCACCGTCGCGGGATCAATCTCCGTCACGGCTTTGGAATGGTGCGTGCGCAGGTCTACACCTAGTTCCGCCATAGCTGCGATGGCGAGTGGATTGACGTGCGACGGGCGGCTCCCAGCACTCTGCACTTCGACCTGCGATCCATACATCCAACGGGCCAACCCCTCAGCCATTTGACTGCGAGCTGAGTTCGCTACGCAAAGAAACAACAGGCGACAGGGTGCAGTAGGGATCTCGTTCATGATGTCCAGCGTTGTCTGGCTGCGAGAGCGATGCGGACCAACACCAACAGGACCGGCACTTCCACCAGCGGTCCCACGACCGCAGCGAACGCCTGGCCACTAGTGATGCCAAAGCTGGCAATCGCTACGGCAATGGCGAGCTCAAAGTTGTTGGAAGCTGCCGTGAGAGACAGCGTGGCTGACTGGGCATAGCTGGCGCCGGAGGCCTTGGCGCTCCACATGGAGATGGCGTACATCAAGCCAAAGTACAGGCACAGCGGTGCGGCAATGCGCAGCACATCAACAGGCGCGCTGACGATGCGGTCGCCTTGTAAGGCAAACATGACAACAATGGTCAGCAGCAGCGCCACCAACGTGAGCGGCGAAATGCGCGGTGTGAAGCGCGTTTCATACCATTCGCGACCTTTGAGCCGGACCAGCACGTAGCGCGAGAGGAACCCGGCCAGGAAGGGGATACCCAAGTACACCGCGGTCGTGCCGGCGATGTCGCCCATGCTGATGTCGATGGAAGAGGCGGGCAGTCCCAACTGCAGCGGCAACCACTCCACATACAGCCAAGCCAAGGGCGCAAAGCACACGATTTGGAACAGCGAGTTGGCGGCCACCAAACCTGCACAGGCCTCGCGATCGCCGCTCGCGAGTTCATTCCACACCAGCACCATGGCGATGCAGCGCGCCAAGCCCACGATGATCAAGCCGACCATGTAATCGGGGTGATCGGGGAGGAACACGACTGCCAGGCCAAACATCAAAGCCGGCCCCAGCACCCAGTTTTGCAATACGGAGAGCGCCACGAGGCGCGGCTGCCGCAGCAAACGGCCCAGTTCCTCGTAACGCACCTTGGCCAGTGGTGGATACATCATCACGATCAAGCCCACCGCAATCGGCACGATCGTGTCTCCCACGCTCATGCGACCGAGCACCATGGGGACTTGGGGCACGAATCGCCCCAACAGGACCCCGAGTGCGATCGCGCCACAAATCCAGGCCGTCAAGTAGCGGTCGAGGAACGACAGCCGTTGCGTCAAGTTGCTCATGACACGAACGGCGCTTAGCGCGCCAGCGGCGTCAAGTTGAGTTTACGGAACTCGACCGGCACACCTTCGGCTTGCAAGGCGATCTGACCGCTGGAGGCAGTGCACTGTGTGCCGTGGTTCACCAAGGCGCCATTGACGTGCACTTCGATCTCGCGTTCGCGGCACACGATCTGCATCGTGTTCCATTCGCCCACCGGCTTCTCGGAGCCATCGGTCAAGTTCTTGATGCGCCGCGCCTTGTCACCATCCACGCCCCAGTTTTCGCGCGGACCGCGACGCGTCTCCATCTCGGGCACGGTGATGTCCTCGCCGATGCACCAAAAGTCGCCCGCATTACCGCTGTGCAGTTGGCACTCAATCGACTGCGGGAACATCCCGTACAAGCGCCGCGGAGTCGAGGCATGCACCAGCACACCGCAGTTGCCGGCCTCGCCAGCAAAGCGATACTCGACCTCGAGCGTGTAGTTGGAATAGCTCTGGTCGGTGATCAAGTGCCCGCCCGGTGTACCGAAGCTCACCAGCAGCCCATCGCGCACTCCGAACGACGGAGCCACATCCGGCTTGCCATCCGCCTCAGGCACATCGTTATGCCAACCGCTCAAATCGCGGCCGTTGAACAGGGCCACGGTCGCCGGCTTGGGCGCGCTGCAACCGGTGATCACGAGAGCCAACACGAGGGGAGCATGTAGCAGGTGCTTCATGCTCCCCAAGGTACGCAATCCTGCGAGTCAGCTGCAGGCTCTCAGCAGCAGGACTTTTTGGTCGGGGCCGTCGTTGCGCAGCAAGCCTTGGAGTCCGTGCAGCAAGTGTTCGCACCCACGAGCGGGTACAGCGGACAGTAGCCCACCAAACCCGTCAGGAGCGGCACTAAGCCCAGCAATCCCCACATGGTTTGCGGTCCGACGACCGTCAGGGACAGGACTGCGAGACCAACCACCACGCGCAGGGCGCGATCCACCGTACCTGTGTTCTTCTGCATACCCCTGACTATGGGCGGAGGGGGAGAGCCCCTCGATACGAACTTGTGCGGCAGCGCATCAGGCGCCCATGAAAAAGCCCGGAGTGGGTAGAAAAGCAGTGAGGCCGCCTCGCGCACGCCTTGAGCTAGATGGCTCCCCGACCCGACCTAGGATGTGAACTGCTCTCGCAGGTCGGAATATCGGCCTTGGGTGGGACCTAGACCGGCGTTTTCGGGCCATTTCGAGGACGTGGCGAGCTAGGAATGGTTGACAAGAATTTTAGACGCGGCGCTGTCGGCAGCACCTTTTGGCACGCACGCGGAAGCCCTTCCCATCCGTAGGGGCGAAGCCAGAGCTGCAAGCTAGGAATGTTCGTCTCGTGCCTCTTGACAGAGTCGTTAGATGCAAGCACACTCGAAAAGCAGGGATTTTAAAATGGCCGAGTTTTTTCCATCTGAACGGCGTGCTCCTCGTGACGCTTGTTCGGTTGCAGAATGATGCAACCTGGGCGGGCACAAAGATCTTGTACACCTGCGCCACACACCAGCTGGAAAGAAGTCAAGATATGATTTGCCTGCCGATAATGCTCGCGCTTCTGGTCACACAGGGCGGTAATTCCGGCAACGGATCCTTGGGAACCGGCACTGCCACCATGCCCATTCCTGCGGCTGACTATGCTGCGAAAACCCAATCGCTCGTGGACTCAGTTCGCTTGTTCGTGAGTCCCGTCGTTGCCGATGAGCTGCAGAATGCTCTGAATCCTACGACGGGGACCGACGTCATTATCAACTACTACGGCGGTGACAATCCTGGGATGGGTGATGCCGGGACCATTGGTATCAACCTACATGATGGTCTTCCGGCATTCTATTTAGCAGTTGTGCTCGCTCATGAATGGGAGCATACCAAGAATGCTCAGGCCGGCTCTCCCGGGGATCCGGATGCTCGAGATCCTATCACAGGTCCCCTTGGCGGCCCCTGCGCATATTGTGCCCATGCAATGCTATCCAAGACCGATTGTGATCGCATTGCATACCTTAGTTGCGAGCCGGTCGCGTACCCACTGTATACGTCCGATTATGTCGACGAGATGTGCAAGCGATGGTGCGATGTGCTCGGCACGGTGGCCGCTCGCCTGCAGCGCTGTTTGCAGGACGGATGCACCGGTTGCTGCGGATTCTCGCATGTGCCCACTGACACGGAACTAGTGAACTCATCGCCTTGCTGCCAATAGGAGGCCGCTCATGAACCACAACACACCTGCTCCTTCCTGTCGACTGGCGACCGACATGCAGATGGGATTTCCCTTTACGCTTTTAGCGGCTTTCGTGGCAATCTTCGTCCTTTTAGGTAGCACAACAGCAGCAGCATCTGTTCAGGCTACACCTTCTGCGCCGGATTATTCACCTGCCTCCCGTTTCTCGGGAGAACAAAAGGTAAGAAAGGTCATTCTAAGAGATGCACACATTGCGGGAACGGCTATTCAGGGTACGGCTAGCTATTCAATTGCAAATCAATCCGTCTCTTTCTCGTGGGCTTGGGAGACTAATGGTCCACGGCCGAAGCAGCATTCGACCCAAGTTGAATCCCTGAGTTTTTGGCCTACGGATGTTGTCAGCGTGTCCCCAGGAAAGGTGGCGGTTGCGGGCCGACGCAATAATGGGAATACAGTGGTCGAGCTGTGGGAGTTTGGGCGGTCCAAGATTCCAAAAGCCACTGTCGACGCGGCTGGGAATTGGGAGTATCCTGAATTGGATATCAAGATCTCCGCCCGAAAGACAATCTATGATGCGGCCGTCCCAGGGAGGACGTTGATTAGGTCGCTGCTGGCACGGAGGGTCTCGGATTCCACTTTGGAGGCATCAGTGCTAGCAATCTTTGACGACTCAAGCGAGCTATGGCAGCTCGACTTGCGGCAAGACGGTACAACGTCAGCGTCAAGGCTGTACTCGCCGATTGCCGGCTCAGGAGTCCCACAGATTGCTGGTTTGTCCTGCTTCTGCGCTTCGCACTGGTCTGCGAATCACCCCATCTATGGTTATGTGCATGTGCTGACGAATGAGCCGAACACTCCCGATCAGTGTGCGACCATCGTCTTGGTAGATCGTAATCGTGATGGAGTGATTGATCCTGAGGGGGTCTTCACTCCAGACAAAGCGTTGTGGGAATCGATGCGTTTTGGGCACGCTGAGGAGTACATCGAGTTCTACTAAGCCAGCCGATCCTGGGTTGAGTGGAATGCTAGTGAGCTGGATCTCAGGAGCAAATGTGCAAGTTTTGGAGTGGGTCGCTTGTGAGACTACACGCTGTAGGGTCAGCCGCGCTTGAGTTGCGCTGCTGAGGAGCAAGGCTTCGAGCATTGCTCCCTCGCCGCCTGTTCGGTTCTGATTACTGTCGACAAGTCGCGGCAACGTCGGCGCGTTGCGGCGCGTGGTTGTACACCACTCGCGCATCTGGCCGAGACCTGCTAGGGCAAGCGCGCGCGAGGTGCGCGCGGCACAGAGCCGGCCTACTCGCGGCTTACTCCCGAGATGCGTTTCCCGCGTCTTGGAGCCCGTATCACGCGAGATTCGTCGAGCGCAACGCGCGTGACGATCGTCAGCGGAGGATGGCTCCCCGAGTAGGGCTCGAACCTACAACCCTGCGATTAACAGTCGCATGCTCTACCATTGAGCTATCGGGGATCGTTGAGGCGGACAAGAGTACCCTCGCGGGGCGGCATGTCAAGCCACAGGGCGAGCTTCGGCTCGGGCCGCACCGAGGCTTGAGTCATTCTGGAACATCCGCCCAGGCTTCCGGCGGGCTATACGGCGGTCTCCGGAAGGATGACGCATCCGTGTCGTACCACCAAGGCCCGGCTGGGATGCGCTCCAGATCAAAGGCGGCACAAAAGTCGTGTGGGCGGCCTTCCTGTGCCTCGGGTAGTCCGCTAATGCGCGCCACCGCGCCCACCAGTTGGCTCGGGCGCACGCCGCGGGCGCGTAGCTCGGCCAAGGTCAGTCCTGCGCTGCGCTTGGCGAGCCGGGTCCCCTGTGCATCCACGATCAAGGGCACATGGGCGTAGCGCGGCGTGCTGTAGCCCAACAGGCGCTGCAGCACGATTTGGCGTGCGGTCACATCCAGCAAGTCGCCACCACGCACGACCTCGTCCACGCCATCGCGCGCATCGTCGACCACCACCGCCAGTTGGTAGCTCGGCTCGCCTCCGCGCGTCAACAAGGGAAAGTCGCCGCAGGTTTCTTGGACATTCACAGCACGCGTACCGTGAAGCTGGTCCACGAAGTGCAGCTCGCCCTCCGGCACCAGCACGCGCAACGCCGGCTCGCGTCCGCTGGAGCGCCGCGCACTGTCAAGATCTTTGTACAGCCCGCGGCAAGTACCCGGATAGCGCGGGCCTTCCTCACCATGCGGGGCACTTTGTGCAGCGGCGATTTCCTTGCGCGTGCACGTGCAGGCGTAGGCCAGTCCGCGCGCTGCGAGATCCATGGCCTGCGCGCGCATCTGGTCCAAGCCGGTGCTTTGCAGCCTCCAGCTGCCATCCCAGTCGAGTCCCAGCCACTCGAGGTCCTCCAGCACACCGTCGATGTGCTCTTGGCTGCAGCGCCCGGCGTCCAAGTCCTCGATGCGCAGTGTCAATTTTGCTTGACGCGAGCGCGCGCGCCACCACGCCACCAGAAAGGTGCGCGCATGGCCGATGTGCAAGCGTCCGCTGGGCGAAGGAGCCAGACGCCCGGCCGCAGCTGTGCTCGGCGCGCTCACCAGGCTTGCACCTCGCGGCGCGTGCGGTGCAAGAGCCACAAGAACGCCGGGCCGCCGACCAGAGCCATCAGCACCCCCGGCGGCAAGGAGCCGCTCCAACCTGCGGCGCGCGTCAGCACATCGCACCACAACAAGAAGGCGGCACCGTACAGGGCGGAAGCGAACGCGAGCGGTCCGTGGGCGCGCCCGAAGGCTTGACGCGCGAGATGGGGGATCAGCAAACCTACAAAGGGAATCTGGCCGCACACGGCAGTGGCTGTGGCCACTGCTGCCGCGGCAGCCAAGAGCGCCAAGCGCGACACGCGCGCGTCGTCTACGCCCAACGCGCGTGCGTCTTGGGAACCTCCGCGCAACAAGTCGAGCTCGCGCGCGACAAAGGGTGTGATGGCCAAGGCCACGCACAAGCCGCCCCACACCAAGGCCGCATGCACAGCCCCGCGATCATCAAAGCTGCCAAAGCTCCACACCAAGATGCTGCGCGACACTTCCCAGTCCGGCAGCGCCATGGCTTGCAGGAACTGTTGCGCACCCGCACACACAATGTTGAGTGCGATGCCCAACAAGAGCGTGGTCGGAATCGAGGGCCTGCGTCCGGCGAGGCCCAACTTCCACACGATGGCAGCCACAAGCAGCGCGCCGCAGAACGCTGCTACGGGCACAGCGAACAAGGTCAGCTCGAGGTCTGCGCCCAACAGATCGAGCTTCTGCGCACCACCACCCAGCAACACCAGCGCCAGGACGGACATGAGTGCAGCTCCCGAAGTGAGCCCCAACACACTGGGCCCAGCGAGAGGATTGCGGAACATGCCTTGGACCAGCACACCTGCAACGGCGAGCGAGGCGCCCACACCTGCGACGACCAAGCCACGCCACAAGCGCAAGTGCACCACGGTGGTGAGTGCTTCGCTTTCTCCGCCGGTCAGCGCGGCCCACACTTGTGCTGGTGTGGCGGAGAGTTCACCCAACAGCAACTCGCACACAATCCCCACCAACACCAGCACCACAGCGACTGCGAGCCATGCAGTGCCTAGGCGTTTGGGGCGTGCAGTTGACAGGGGAGCATCCATGTAGAGTGCAGGATGGTAGCGTCAGACACCTCGCATGGAACCTTTCGTAGATGTAGCTACTGCGCGTGCGCTCGATGCTCGTGCCCTGAACGAGCTGGGTGTGCCGAGCTTGGTGCTGATGGAGTCTGCTGGTGCCGCCGCGGCGGATGCGTTGTGCGCGTGGTGGGGGACAGATGCGCAGACCACCTTGCCGCATGTGCTCGTGCTGTGCGGTGCAGGTCACAACGGAGGCGATGGTTTTGTCGTGGCCCGCAGGCTCGTCGATCGCGTGGCACGTGTGACTCTGGTGTGTCTGCACGAGCAGGAGGCGCTGGTGCCCGATGCGCAAGTGATGCAGCGTGCAGCCCTCGGTGTGGGTGTGGTCTT
Source organism: uncultured Planctomycetota bacterium (assembly GCA_903829565.1). Classification (GTDB taxonomy): domain Bacteria; phylum Planctomycetota; class UBA1135; order UBA1135; genus SXXH01. The sequence continues at coordinate 12,045 of CAIKQM010000629.1, read as the reverse complement.
GGTGCGTACGCTGGACGAACTGGATCGCTTGGTGCAAAGGGAACCGCGCGCTACGCCCTATGTGGTTGTGGATGCTGTCTTGGGTACTGGGGCACGCGCACCCGTTGCGGGGATCGCGGCCACGTTGCTGCAGTGGATGGCGCGGCACGCCGAGCGCATGCCCGTCGTCGCCTTAGACCTGCCGTCTGGCCTGGACGGAGATACAGGCGCCGCCGACCCGTTGACCCCTGTTGCGGCACTCACGGTGACCTTTGGACTGGCCAAGCGTGGGCTTCAATGCGGGCAGGGGCCCCGTCTGTGCGGTAGAGTCGTGGTGGCAGACTTGGGATTGCCGCGCAGCTTCAGATGGCGGCCTTCGTAGCCGCCAGAGGGGCGGAAATCTCTTCCCGCAGAGGCTTTACGCACGCTTGATGGGTGCTTTGGCTGGAAAAAAGCGCACTAAAATACCGTTTACCCCCCTGATTCTGCAAGAGGGACCCTCCCCGACTGATTACGGGAGTGGTACAGTTCGAATGCCTTGAGGTGTCGTGAGTCGCAGACCGGCCGGTCGCGCGATAAACGGTTCAGGGCCCGAATCCACACCCGGTACTCCTACTCGCAACGAGTTTGCAAGTCGGTGGAACGGCAGGACTCGGAGTCACTCCCTAGATCTAGGCAACTCTCCACAGTCCGACTCAAAAGGAGTCAAAAACATGCTTCGCAACTCGCTCATGACTGCCGGCATCCTGCTCGTTGGCGCCTCCGCCTTCGCTCAGCAGAACGCTGCCAACCGTGTCCAACCGGTCACGGGTCCGATCCGTAACGCTGGCGTCTACCACCTGAACACAGGTACTTGGACGCGTCACGCAACTCAGGCCAACCTGGGTGCGGACATCATCTACAACAACACCTGCAACTCGGTCTACTACAGCGGCTTCAGCGGCGATACCTTCGGTGACGAAGGCCGTCTGCCCAGCCCGAGTGGCCCGAACAACCTGAACAACAAGCCCGGCTGCACCGCGTCGTACCTGATCGACGGCGTGCAAATCGGCTACTGCACCGACCAAACGACGGGTAACTACACCCTGTCGTTCTTCGAGTCGAAGGCCGGCTGCACGACCTCCATCGGCATCACCCCGACCGCGACCTACACCCTGGCTCTCGGCACGCAATTGCCGGCCGCCGCGGTGGTGGGTACGGCGAACTGCTGGGTCGTCACGATCGACGCCGCTGGCGGTATCGCGAACTTCACCATGCAAGCTGACGGCGACGGCACCTACGGTGGCGGCGTTGACACCTTCATGTGGACGATGAGCTCGACGGCCGCTGGCTCCAACACGGGCCCGCTGATCGCTGGCGACCCGAACTTGTGCCTCGGCTACGACGGCACCAAGTGGGACCCGACCGTCAACTACCTCGAAGACGGCACGGGCATGGGCACTCAGAACAGCTTCTACACCGAAGGTGGCCCGACGGCCGCCGGCTGCTACTGGTTCGGTACCGCCATCCCGATGGCCTCCTTCTGGCTCGAGCTGAACGCCAACGCGTGCGTTCCGACCGAACCGGGCGTGGCCTTCTGCTCGGGTGATGGCACGGCCACGGCCTGCCCCTGCGGCAACGTGGGTGGCGCTGGTCGCGGTTGCGCCAGCTCGGTCGATCCGACGGGTGCTCGTCTGGGCGCTGCTGGCACCGCCAGCCTCGCGGCCGACTCCGTCGTGTTGACGGGCGGCGGCATGCCGAACTCGAACGCTCTGTACTTCCAAGGCACCCTGCGCTTGAACACGGGCCTCGGCACCGTGTTCGGTGACGGTCTGCGCTGCGCGGGTGGCACGATCACCCGTCTCGGCACCAAGACGAACGTGGCTGGCACGTCGAGCTACCCGGTGGGTGCTGACCTCGCCGTGTCGGTCCGCGGCGCGATCACCGCTCCGGGTACCCGCACCTACCAGACGTGGTACCGCAACGCGGCCGCGTTCTGCACGGCTTCGACGTTCAACCTGACGAACGGTTACGAGATCACCTGGGCGCCCTGATTTGATCAGGCGTGCGAGGCGGGTGGGCTCAGGCGCGACTTGAGCTACCTGCCGAGCAGCTAGGACTCACGCTGCGGCCCGTAGTGCTTTGCGCACTGCGGGCCGCAGATTTTTTTGGACCGGGGTGATACTGGCCCCGCTGAGTGTGCACGCTGCGGACGCTTGCAACGCGCTGGTGCGCATGCGGAAGGGGGGCTGCGCCTTAGCGCGCAGGTTGTCGACGCAGGTGCCTAGTTGTGGTCTATCCAGCTAGCTGCAGCCCAGTCCGAGGCCTGGAATGCCCCAAGTCGATGCGCGCATTCCGTTCAGACGTACGACCCGCGTAGCTGTTTGGGGGGTCTGCCCTGCGCAGATCCTGCACATTCAGCGGAGCCAGTATCGATGTTAGCGCACGAAACGCGCCAGCACTCTCGAACGCTTATCGTCCACTCCCTCCACCAATCGCCGCGCCTCCGCGCTCGCCTCCGCACCCCGCCCTAACGCGACCAACGCCTCCAGCCTCTGCTCATGCACACGCCAATACCACCCATCCACATCGGGCGCCACCAACAGCTTGCAAGCCGCCTCCGCCGCCTTGAGCCGCACACTCTGCTCATTGCGCAGCCGGGCCAGTTCCACTAACGCGTACAGGCAATTGAACGCTTGTTGCGGTTCGCGTGCCGAGCGGGCACCGCTCTCGAGGGCGCGTGCGGCCTCGGTGGCGAGGTCAACAGCTGGGCTCGGCAGCGCAGCATTGGGCAAAGATAGGTGAGCCACGATGACGCGCCCGAGGTCGTAGCACGCATCACTGGAGAGCGGATCGGCAGCCACGGCGGCGCGTGCGGCGCTGAGTGCAGCGCCTAGGTCCGCGCGTGCGAGTGCGATGGCAACCAATGTGCGTTGAGCATCGAGTGCACGCGGCGCGAGCTGGGTCGCGCGTAGGGCTGCGGCGTGGGCTTCGTCCAAGCGTCCAAGCCGTTGCAGCGCAAGCGCGCGGTCCTTGTGCACGACCCACACGTCCGCATTGCGCCGCGCCGCTTCATCAAAGCGTGCGAGCGCCAGGCCATCGTTGCCCGCGCGCACATGAGCGACACCTTCTTGCCAAGGGCCGAGCGCAAGGCTCGTGTCGACTCTGTTCGGTGTGGCCAAAGACCACGTCGCGAGTGTTGTCACGCACAGTAACGCCAGCAGCGCAGGTTGCGCACGGCGGTCACGCAACGCGTCCACGATATAGAGCATGCCCGCGGCACTGGCGATGCACAGCGGCGGCAGGAGCGGCGTGCGGAAGCGCGCGCACACGAAGAACAGCACGATGGTCCCCGCGTACGTCAGCACAAACAGCGCCAGTCCGAGGTGCTTCGGCTCGCGGCGCAGCACCCACAAGCCGAGCAAGCCGAACGCGAACAGCACCCACCAACGCACCGGCAGATAGTTCAGGATCGGCGTGTAGGTCGCGAGGACGTAGGCATCTTCCTGGTTGTTCCCTAGCTCATGGTTCAACACCAGCAAGCGCAACTTCCACCATAGCAACGCTGCTGCTGCTTGCGGCTCGCTGCGCCACCACGACCAGACACGTTGGCTGTAGTGCTTGGAGACTTCGGTGGCGGAGAGCTTGCGTCCTTCGGCTGCTTCGGCTTGCGCAATGGAATCGAAGTACCCACCCCACCAATCAGGACGAGTGCCCGGCACGATGGCTGTGCTGCCATCCGAGGCCGGATTGTTGCCGATCCATAAGTTCACGCCGCCTTGCGTAGCGATCAAAGCAAACTCGCCTTCGCTGGCGTTGATCCATGCCACGGGTGCGATGGGGATCAGGACGCCCAACGCATAGAGCGCAGAGCTGCGCAAGCGTGTCCCGGCTGCTTGCCATACAAGCCACAGGCCGCACACGACTGCAACGGCCAAGAAGTTGGGCCGCACGATGGCTGCTGCGCCGATAGCGCCACCTGCAACCAAGTAGTGCCATGCGATCTGCGTGCGGTGTGCGCGCAACAAGCACCACAAGGCCAGCGTGCCAAAGAAGCACTCGAGCACGGGCAGCAGCAATTCGGTTTCAAAGTAGGCCAACAGCGGCGTCAACGCGCACAGCAGGGTGGCGAGCAATGCCGTGCGAGTGCTCGCCAGTTGCCGCGCTGCAAGGAACACGAACGCGCAGGTCGCAGTGCCTAGTGCGGCTTGCACCAAGCGCGGCCATACCAAGTCGTCGCCAGCTAACTGCAGCACACCGGCGAGGAACAGCGGATACAGCGGCGCGCGAAAGAACGGACCATCGAGGTACTCCGTCCCGTTCGCCAGTGCGCGCGCCCACTCCACATGGAAGAGCGCGTCCATCTGCGGCGCATAGAAATCAGGGTTGAGCGCGCGCGCCTGCATCGTGGCCACCACGCGCACCACGAGTGCCAGCAGCAGCGCTCCGGCCAACCACCAGCGCTCCCTGTGTGTCATGCGGGATGTGTCATGCAGAGTGTGTCATGCGTACTTGACGAGCGTGCTCAGCGTGGGGCTTCCACGTAGCCTACGCCGTCCAAGCGCTGTTTGGTCGAGGCATCCATGCGAGGGGTCGGTCCTTGCTTGGCAGGCAGCAGTTCCTGCTCTGCTTCCCAGGCGGCGAGCGACACCAAAGCACCTTGCAAGCGCGCTTCATTGCGTACTGGCTGCGCCTCCCACGCATCGGCGGGTCGTTCGTACAGCAGCGGCGCTTGCGGTGACGCGCGGCGATGCACCGCGTAGCTTTCACTGCGCATGGAGGTGGTTGCGGGGCCCCAGAAACGACCAAATGCAGTGTGATGCTGCGTCTTGCCGGGCAGAGGTGCAGTGTCCAAGCGCTGTCCATCGCGCGCACGTTTTTCGTCCAAGCCAGCGCGCGCTAAGAGAGTGCGCGCGACATCCACATGTCCGACCAGCGCCGACTCGCGTCGCGGGCTCAGATCCGGTGCACGCAGGAACAGCGGCACGCGCAGCACCTCCGGATGATGCGTGTGCCCGTGCTCCCAATCGCCATGTTCGCCAAATTCTTCGCCGTGATCCGAGGTGACGACCAGCGTGCAGGTGGCGCGCACCTGCTCGGGCAAGCCACGCCAGAACGCTCCGATTGCGTCGTCTACATACGCTACTTCCGCATCGTAGAGCCGCTCCATGCGACCCAACAGATCAGCATCGAGAGTCGCGCCTTGGAAGCGGCGCGCTACCACTTGCTCGCGCGAGCCCATGGGTTGCGTGCGCTCCGCTGCGTCGCGCGGATCCGCAAAGCGCGCGCGCCACGGCTGCGGCGGTTCGTACTCGGCGTGCACATCAAAGTAGTGCAGCACCAAGAAGAACGGCTGGTCACCGCAGCCTTCTACAAAACGCAATGCATCTTGCGTGGTGCGCGTGGCTGTGCGCGGCGTATGGTTGTCACGGCTGCCGAGCGCGTCGACATGCTCGAAGCCGCGCGTGAGTCCAAAGGCCGGGCCAAGAAAGTCCACATTGGCGATTAGGCCCGTGCGCCAACCATGGGCACGGAACTGTTCGGCCAGCAGAGGTGTGTCCTCGCGCACCGCGCGGAAGCCGCTGCTGACATCGCCGCCGGCTCCGTGGCGCTGCGGCAAGACACCCGACAACAGCGACGCCGTCGAGGGCAGAGTCCATGGCGCGTGGGCCCATGCGTCGTCGCACACCAACGCCTGGCTGGCCAAGGCGTCGAGCTGGGGCGTCAAGCCGCGCGTGTTGCCATAGATCCCGAGCTTGTCGCGTCGCAGCGTGTCGATGACGATGACAATCACGCTCTTCTGGTCGCGAACCTGCGGCGTGCAGCCGCCCGCAAGCGCGCCCACCAACAGCCCGCAAGCCAGCAGCAGGCCAAAGCCCAAGCGGTAGCACCGCTGCAGGTAGGTCAGAAGTCTGCTCGCCACGATCAGGGTTCTACGCGACAGGCGCGCTCGGTGCGAGAGGCTAGTCGCGAGGACTCGTGTCTGGCATGCTGCGTGCATGGATCTGCGCCGGATCGTGCCGCTGCTCCTCGGTGGCGCGGCCCTCGTCAGTTGCGAACACGCCGAGGTCGTGGAGATGCGCTATCCCTCGGATGCGCTCTACAAACAACACGCCTTTGCCGGTCGTGCCCTGCACGGAGCCGCTCGCGTGCAGTACCCCGACGGCGTGGTCGAATCCGAAGGCCAATGGGACCACGGTGTGCGCGTCGGGCAGTGGACTTGGCGTCACGCGAACGGGGCCTTGTTGATGCAGGGCGCGTTTGAACGAGGGCTGCGTCAAGGGGTTTGGACGCGCTGGCGCGAGGATGGGGCCTTGCTGGAGCGTGGACCGTGGGTGGATGGGGGGCGGCACGGTCGGTTTGAGTTGGGGGGTAGCGCTGGGGCGGTGGTGGCGGATGCTTGGTGGGAGAAGGGGAGTTTGGTGAGGGTTGAGGAGCGGGGGCGCTAATCGATACTGGCCCCGCTGAGTGTGCACGACTTGCAAAGGCCACTGGGCCTGTGGGGCTCATGCTCGCGGTCCGATGTAGGACTGCGGCAAAATCAGCACGTGAGGGACACCAGGCCTCGCACAAGGTGTGAGCACGGCAAGCACGCTGGGGGCTGGCTCTTTCGACCCGTGCCGAACCCTAGGGACCCGCCTACGAGGCCAGGGGATGAGCTGTTGAGGCGCCTACAGCAAGCTGATACACGCTAGACGTTCATGCGTCGTCGCGTGTGACCGCAGTAAGGTTGTTTTGACGCACTCCATACGCTGAGCGTGCCAACTAGTGCACACTCAGCTAGACCAGTATCACGGTTGCTCAGGAATTCGCCGGCAAGATATGCAACGGCCCAGTAATCGTCCCCAACGTCGTCGGCTGGCTCTGCCCCATCAACCACAAGTGCAGGCTGCCATTCGTGACACCATTTCCAGTGCTGTAAACCGTCGACCCAGCACTCGTCCAATCCAACCCACTGCGCACCGATTGGTTGCCTAGGTCGAGATTCGATAGCGGAGACACGCCGCCCAATTGCAGGCGTTGCACCATGGTGGGCAGGTTCGCCCCGGCTGTAGACCAAGAGGCCCAACCGTCTTGGCGGTACGAGAGGTTGCTGTAGATCGTGTTCTCAGGGCTCGACTGCAGCATTTGGCTGGCCGGGGCCGCACCAAACGACAGGCAGTGCAAGTCCACGGGCCGCTGCGAGCTCTGCTTTTGCACCGCCACCAGCAGGTGCGAACCGATCTGGTTCATGCGCTGCACGCGGCGCACACCGGAGACCAACACGGTACGGGTACCGGTCGTCGACAGGTGCTCGATCGTCGGCGTCAGACCGTCTTGTTCCACGAGCCAACCGCTGCCGTCCGGGAGAGCGTGCAGATGTTGGATGTCCCACTGCGGCAGTGCCGTGAACGGCACAGTGGTGTCGCCCGAGGTGGCGGAGAGGTTGGTCAGTTGCGTCCCGGCGCCCGTGGTGGTGGCGAGGAAGAGATCGGCCTTGTCGACGGTGACTCCGGTCACGCCGACGGCGCGCTCGCCCACGGCGTACAGCGCAACACCGCCTACGCGGAAGCCGAAGAGGCCCACCTCATCCAGCGTGTCCAGGATAGTGGCGTCACCGCTCAACATCTGAGGGGCGGCGGGTTGCGCAACCCGGCCGAGCAGCGCCTCGCCCGTCGTTTGGAGCGGGGTCGTGACCGTCGCACGCCACAGTGCCTGCGTGCCGTCATCCGAGACGGCCAAATACGGACCGGCAGGGGCTTCCGGCAAGAAACCGGCGCCACCGAAGACGCTCGGTGTCGTCGAAGCACGGCGTGCAGGCCCGGTCGCTCCGAATACGAACGGGTAGGCCGTCGAGGAATCGGCTCCCGCGACACCCACACACCACTCACCGTTGATACTCGAGGCCAGCGCGTTGAAGTACACCGGCTGGACTTCGCCGCCAGCGAGCTGCACCAACTGCGCTTGTGCGCCGGCCGTGCGCGCAAAGCGCACAAAACCGCGACCCGTCACCACGGCGCCAAAGTTGGGCCCAAGGTGCAAGGAATCGGTACCGATGCGCAAAGGCGGGGCGAACTGCGTGCGGTTCTGCACCGAGCCATCCAGCGCGACTTCTAGCAAGTCACCACCGGCCGCCAACTTGGTGGCGATCAACAGGGCTTGGCCATCAGGTGCAACGCCGATCTTCTGCGCAAAGGGGTCTAGGCCACCCACCAACTCGGGGCGCTCCAACAAGACCTGAATCGCACCATTCGGCTGCACCAAGAAGTACCCGAAGACCGGGGTTTTCGCGTCCTGACGCCGGTAGTGATATACGCTGCCCAAGTTCTTCGGCAGCACCACATGGCTGACATTCCAGTCATCCAAGGCAAAGCGCGCCGTGCTCGGCAGCAGCTCCGTGAGGTGACTGCGCTGCGCAACATCGACGGAGATCAACTGAATCCCCGTCAACTGAGGCAGGCTGGGGCTTACGGCGCCCGTCTGCTCGTGGACGGATACCACGCTCCCGATGCCCCCACCCGGGCCGTGAAACACACACACGGAGCCCTGTACGCCCGAGCTCTGCCCCAACGCGGGGGAGGAGAGCAAGGCGCAGAGCGTCAGGCCTAGCAGGGAGGTGGACTTCATGGGTGTGAGCAACGAGAGGGACGGGTACCTTGACTGCCTAGCAACAGCAGTGCCAAGGCCGGACCTCTTGATCGAATGCTAACTTGCATTCGCGCCGTGGGCCGTGCGCGGAGGCCTTTTTTCGGATTTTTAGCCCACGATGAATTTTCAGGCTTCCTTCAGCCGATGGGCGGTCTCGGAGTACAATCCAGAATCTAGACGTATGTCCAGCTCATGGATCGCCCCCCTCGGCTACGAGCCGATTCGCCAACTGTCCGACGACGGCCAGAGCCAAGTATGGCAGGTCGTACGCGGCCAGGTCGTGTCGGTCATGCGCTTGGGGCCCACCTCTACCGAGTTGGGGTTGCTGGCCGCGCTGGACCATCCCGGTCTGCTTAAGCTGCAGGACCACGGTGTGCTGCCCGACGGGCGCGTCTGGTATGTGCGCGCGTGGAGCGAGGGGCGTGAGTACGGCCAATGGGCGGCGGACAAGCCGCGCACGGTCGCCGAAGTCGCCCGCGTGGCTTGCGAGGTAGGCGAGGCGCTCAGCTACCTGCACGCTCAGGGGCTGCTGCATGGCGATCTGTCGCCGCGCAACATTCTGGTGACGCCGGATGGGGGCGCGCAGCTCGCAGACTACGGCCTCACGCATCGCATGGGCGCACCGGCGCAGGGAGCGTCAGGTACGCCCTTCCACATTGCGCCCGAGATTTTGCTCCAAACCGAGGTGGGACCCGCTTCGGATGTGTTTGCCTTGGGCTCGGTGTTGGCGCGTGGGTGGGCGGCGGACGAAGTCGATCCGCGCACCTTTCATGCGCGGTTCCCGCAAGAGGACTACTTCCAGGCGCGTGGTGCGCGCCGTGCGGGCTTGCCTGCAGACGTGGCCGACTTGGTGGAAAGCATGCTGGAGCGCGATCCGCGCCGTCGCCTTGGTGATGCGCGCCTGGTGGTGCGCGCCTTTGCCGAGCGCGGGGGCACGCGGCGCACCGACCTGACGCGCAAAGACCAAACGCGCCGTGGCTTGCGCTTGGAGCTGCGCGCGGTGCGCAAGCAGTTCATCGAGACCGAACTGCCGCGTCTGTCCGCCTTGTCCGAAGGCCAAGAAGGTCCGGGCTTTGCCGCGTGGCGCGTGGACGATGCGTCCGAGTCGTTGCCTTTGGCGCGTGCAGCAGCGTTGGCTTCCAGCTTGGCCGCGCGAGTCTTTCATGTAGTCGAAGCCACGGACGCCGCCAATCTCTCCGGTGATGCGCTGGCGTTGTACTTGGAACAGGCTTTGGTCCGCAGCAACACAGGCGTGTTGTGCGTAGTCGACGGCGAGAGCGAAGCAGCGGCTCTCATGGCTACGCGCTTGTTGATCGAGGCCGCGCGTGCCGGACGGGCTGCGCTCTTCGTGGGAGCGCGCACACCATCCGGTGCGCGTGCTGTGGTGGATGTGCCCGCCGTGCGCGCGGAGGACTTGCAAGAGTCGCTACGCGATGCACTGGATGCCGATGCGAATGCCATCACGACCTACGCCGCGTGGTTGGTCGAGGCGTGTGCAGGTTCGGCTGTGCGCTTGGCTTGGGCGCTTGAAGAGTCGCGGCGCTTGGGCGTGCTGCAAGAAGGCTTGGAGCGTCCGCGGTTGCGTCCTGGGACTTGGCCCCGTCCGCAAGCGGCGGCCCAACAACTCAGCGGTGAAGGGCTGGATGGACGCGCGCTACTCGCTGTCGCCTGTTTGGTGGCCGCGGGGCGAGCTCTGGAAGATCGAGAGTTGGCTGGGCTGTTGCAGCTGAGTGGCGACGCCGTGGAAGCTCTGCTTGTGGATCTGCGCCGTTTGGGCGCGATTCGTCCAGTCGACGAGGGTTGGGAAACGCATGCGCAGCTGAGCGGCGATGTGTGGTTCGCTCCGTTGCGCATGGCCCACCAGCGTTTGGCCGCCAAGGATGCGGATCCTGTGCGCCAGCGGCTGCACAAGGCCTTGAGTGGAGACTTGGAGGCACGCGAAGCTTGTGTGGCCCACAGCGTCCAGTTGCGCGAAGCTGGCCGCAGCGAAGCATCGTTGGATGCCCTGCGCGAGCTGCAGCAAGGCTTGCAGCGTTGTGGTTTTGGTGCTGCTCCTGAAGTGTGCGATGCCATGAGTGCCGCACACGCCGCGATGGGGCGTGCGCTGGAATGCCAGCAAGCAGTGCTGCCGTTGAGTGGCGATGCACCGCGAGTCGTGGGTGTGCAGCTCGCCGCTCGTGCACGCAGCGCTGCGCTGCGCCACGAGGATGCAGAGGCCGTGGATGTATGGCGTCAGGCCGCGGCGGTGGATCCACGCTACAGCAGTGATGCTTTGTTCGCGGAGGCCGTGCAGGCGCACGCCACACGGGCCGATGCCGCGTTGGAAGCATGTGTGGCCCGCATCGAAGAGGATCGGCAGGCGCCGGAGCGCCATGTGGCCAACGCGCGCTCGCTTTTGGCCATGGCGCGCTTGCGCCGCGGAGATGTGCAGCGTGCCAAGGCTGATTTGGACGCACTGTTTGCGCGTGCAGAGGAACGCGGCGAGCCGCTGCGTATGGCTGCTGCCTTGACGAACTTGGCCACGCTGCGTCGCCGTAGTGGTGATGAGCGCAGCGCAGCCGAGGCGCTGGAGCGTGCCGCCCGCTGCTATGAAGGTCAAAACCACTTGGCCGGGCAAGCCCAGGTGTTGACGTTGCTGGCGGGCACGTTGCGTGAGTGTGGCGAGCCGGCGCGAGCCTGTGAAATGGCGGGCCATGCGGTGCTGCTGCGCGAACGCTTGGGTGACGACGCCGGCGCGGTCACCAGTCGCAGCGTGGAAGCCTTGGCTTGGATCGAGACTGGTGTGGTTAGGCGCGCTTTGCAGGGCCTGTCGCGTTCTCTTGACGACCTGCGCACCGCGGGGCGCAGCGCCGACGCGGCCTTGCTGGCGGGGCGTTTGGAAGAACAGCTGGCGCGTGTAGGCCGCGAGTTGTCAGCCGCCGAGCGTCAATCGCACAAGACCGAGTCGACTACCATGGATGCCGATCCCCGCGCACTGTTGGCGCGCGGTCGTGCGGCTTGGATGCGGGCGGATGTGGAGCGCGCAGAAGAGTTGCTTGCCCGCTCAGCCGATTTGGCTGGCAAGTTGCGGCAAGGAGGCGTGCAGGCGCAGGCACTGGCCACCCAGGAACTCTTGCGCGCTCATGAACAGCGGCGCCGACCTGTGTCCGATAAACTGGACAACAGCGAAGACTCGCGTGTGCATCTGTTGCTGACCGCGGAACGCTTCGATCCGAACGCCGTGCGTGATATGGCCGAGGACCTGCTCCGTCGCGGCCGCAATGATCGCGCCGCACGCTTGTATGCGGCTCTGGCGGCGCGTGGCGACGCTCCACGTTCCAAAGAGGACCGCACGCTGGCCCTCGACTCGGTGCGCAGTTGCTGCTCCGGTCTCTCGGAAGCCGAGTCGGCCGAGCTCCTACGGCGTTTGTTGGGTAGCCCCGATCCGGTGCCCGAAGACCTGCGGGCACTCGAGCGCGT
>CAIKQM010000628.1 GCA_903829565.1 uncultured Planctomycetota bacterium | reverse complement strand
TGGGACGGTCTGTTGCCGCGGCAACGATCGGAGCAGTAGCGCACTTCCTCCCACACGCGGGCCCACTTCTTGCGCCATGTGAAAGGCCGGCCGCAGGTGGCGCAGGTCTTGGATGGCAAGTTCTCTTTACGGACTCCACGCATGCGAACCTACGGCTTTCCACCAAGGTGCGACACACAGTGAGACCCTGCAGCCGCACCGCTGAGCCAAGCACCTTCGATGCGTGGACCCCCATGCGCATCGCCGGCTAGCAGCAGGCTTCCGCAGCTAGACACTGCGTAGCGTTCTGCTCGCGCTTGGGCGGGAATCGAATAGCGCCAGCGATGCGCTACTGCATGCGCGGGGCGGTCCAAAGCCGCCGCCGCCGCCGCTCGCCCTTGATCGATGAGCCACTCTTGGAGGAGACGCAGCATGGCTCGTGCGGCCGCATCCGCTTCGAGCTCTAGATGTGAGGTGCTCCAACTCGGTGCCGCTTGCACGACCCATTGGTTGCGTGCGGCGCGCGCGGGCTTGCTCACTTCGCGCGCCAACCAAGAGAGCGCATGCTCGTTCACGAACACGCCATCCAACTCGGGCGCGAGGTCCGGTTCGCACTCCAGCATCAAAGCCCAGCAAGGATGCGCGACCAGGCTCTGCGCTAACTGCCCCAAGTCGATCGCATGCGGACCTACGAGAGCGGCTGCTTGCGCTGCGGGCGCCGTGCATACCACGGCGCGATAGGGGCCATGCAGCGAGCCATCCTGCAAGCGCACATGCCATGCCTGCTGGCGACCTTCGATGGCGATGACTGCGGCCTCGTACTGCACGCTACCACCTTGAGCGCGCACCTCGTCGGCAAGGTGGCGTCCCAAGGCACTCATGCCAGGCGTGCCGATGTAGCGTTCTTGTGCATCGGTCTTGACCGCCAGCTGTCGCTGCGACGGCTCCCAAACACCGATGCGCGCAGACCACAGTGCGCTCACCCCGTGGGCCAACCAATGTTCATGCTGGGCGCGGAACGACTGGCTGCGCACGGTGTAGTACTGGGCGCCATGGTCGTAGCGAGCGCCAGGCTCGGCGCGCTGCTCACGCGTGGCACAGCGGCCGGATGGCCCGCGTGCCTTCTCGAAGACGGTCACGGCCCGACCGTGGGAGGCCAAGACCTTTGCACAGGACAAACCTGCCAATCCGGCGCCAATGACCGCTACGGGCGCATCGGATGTGGTGGTGTAGTCGTAGGGTTCGGACACGCCTATCCAGTACGCTCCAACAGTGCGGCTGGTTGCGTGCAGCCCGTCGAATCCTGTTGACCAAACCTGGCTGACCAGCCGACCACTCTCCTGCAACCCATGTCCATCCTACGCGGCCTTGTCGTGACCTTGAGCGTGCTGGTGCTGGTCGGGATCGTTGCTGGAGGTTGCGCCTCTATGAACCACCGTGAGATTGAGCAACGCCTGCTGGCGATCGAGAAGAACGCGCCGTTGCGTGGCCACATCCAACAGCGCGAAGCCGAGGTCACTCTCGACGGCCAAGTGGTGCGCGGGATGTACCGGTGGACGCGCTTTGGCAAGCCCGGCGGTCCCGTGGTGGTGTTGGTGCATGGCACGCCTTCGTCGATGGTGACTTGGACGGAGGTGGTGCACGGCTCCGCAGGTGCGCCCGGTCTGGCGGCGGATTGCGATGTGTGGACGGTCGAGGTCGTGGGGCATGGCACTTGCCCGACCTCGGTGGATCAGTGCACCTTCCAAGCCTGTGCCGATTGGGTGTCCGGTTTTCTTGACATGCATGACATGCGTCAAGTCACTCTGGTGGGCCAAAGCTACGGTGGCGAGTTCGTGTGGCGGTGTGCATTGGATCGTCCGCAGCGCGTCAGCAAGGTGGTGTTGATGAGCAGCGCCGGTCTGCCGCGCAAGGACGATGAGTGGCTGTCAGAAGAGGTCAAGATGCGCGAGTGGGGCTTCCTGGCGCGCATCGGTTGGATGGTGAGCAGTCCCGAGCGTGTGGGGCCGGCCCTGCAGCTGCACTTCCAGCAACCGCTGCCGG
>CAIKQM010000627.1 GCA_903829565.1 uncultured Planctomycetota bacterium | reverse complement strand
TTTGCGCCCCGATCCCGAGGCCGAAGCCGAGTTCGTCCACCGCGTGGTGTTGCAGCCATGAGCCTTCGTTGCGCGTTGGCGTTGGTGTGGAGCATGGGCCTGGTGGCCTGTGGTTCCGAACCAGCTGGACCGCAAGCCACCTTCGTCTACGAGCCTGTGGTGCAGAGCGCGCTGGCCGCTTGTCCCGCGCCTGACGTTGGCGCGACTAGCGCACCGTCCGCAACGCTGCCTGAGGGCGCAGAAGAGTACTTGGAAGCCGCTGTGTCGGCGTGGTCGGGAAGTGATGTGCGCTCGCGTGAATTGACCCTCACGGATGTCCAGCGCGCTGGTCCCGGTTTGGTGCCCGCGTTTGTTGGTGTCGTGGCCCAAGCCAAGCAAGCACCCGAGCGTGCAGCAGCAGCCATTGCTGTGTTGGGTGCGTGGGCGGATCCCGCGGCGCGTGAAGCCTTGTGTCAAGCTCTTGAGACACATGCTGTACCGTGGGTGCGGGCTCGTTGTGCCTACGAGTTAGGCCGCTTGCGCGAGCCCCGTGTGTTGCCGCGCTTGCTCTTGCGCCTCAAGTATGAGGTCGATGGAGAGACAGTCTTGTGGCTGGCGGATGCGCTGGCTCAACAAGGAAGTCTGGCTGGTTTGGAAGGTCTGTTGGTGCTTGCAGGCCGCACCGACGATGCGTGGCTCGCGGACACTGCACGCGTCAAGGCCGATGAACTTGCGGCACGGTACGGTGCGCCCTTTGGAGGCGAGTTGTTGCGCTTGCACGCGAATGGCCTCATTCCTGAGCCCGGAGACGCGGTGCAAGAGTGCGCTGCGTGGCGGTTGATCCAGCGCTTGTCGCTGTTTGATTTGCGGCAAGTGGACGATGCACGCTTTGTGCTGGTGCGCATGCCCGACTATGTGGTGCCTCTGCTCGAGCGCGCCTTGCGCGATGAGAACCGTTATGTGCGTTTGCACGCGGCGCAGTGCTTGGAGCGTCGCACGGCGCGCAATCGTGCGGCGCACGCGGGACTCGCACAGGCCGTGCTGGATCCTTCGATCGGTGGCGTTGCGGCTGCTGCGCTGGGGGCCTCTGGCCTCGCCTCCGCCGGCGCGCCATTGGTCGCAGGGTTGCGCGCAACGACCGCACACGAGCTCCAAGTGGCCTGCTTGAGCGGCCTTGAGCGCTTGTTGGTCTCGCCGCCTTTGGAGTCATCGGCTGCCGGAGCAGCGCGCCTTGCTCAAGCGACATGGAGTGCGCAGCTGGAACAGCTGTACGGTCTGGAGGCGCTGTGCCAGCCGCGCGCACTTGGCACCGATGCGCAAGCGCAGACTGACGTGCCCCTCGATCTGCGCCAAGCCGCCGCGCAGTGCTTGCTGGCCTTGGATGCCGTGACCCGCGACCAAGGCCGCGCAGTGTGGCCCTTCCTGTGCGATCTCGCCGTGCGCACCGATGCTGATCCGGATGCAGCTCTGCGCGCGCTCAAAGGCTCGCTGGAGCGTCGGGCTGAGCGCGGGGACGCAGGCGCGCAGGCGGCCATTGCGCAGTGGCAGGCCTTGCAGCCCCGTTCCGGCGTGATTGAAACGCTTTCCGAGGCGAATGCGCGCCGTGCCGCACAGGCCGACATTGCACGGGCGGCAGCGCCTCGCTCATGAGTAGCAGTCGTTTGAGCCGATGAGTACTCTCCTCAGGTCTCATGCAACGCACCTCCGCAAGTACACTCCGGCTCACGTGCAGCCAGTGCCAGGCTAGGCCCGTATGAAGGGGTCCTTTCCGGCACTGGTGGACCTTGCGCATGTAGAAGGCCCGGTCGTGTGCGTGGCTGCCCATCCGGATGATGAGACCATCGGTTGTGGCGGTGCGCTGGCGTTGTTGGCGGCTCGCGGGGTGGCTGTGCAGGTGGTCATCGTCGCGGATGCCCAGCAGGGAGCCGAGGCCACCGCGCACGTGCGTCGCGAGGAAGCGCGCGCAGCTTGCCAGCGCTTGGGGCTCAGCGAACCACGCTTTGTCGGTTTGAATGATGGGGCCTTGGGGGCCGAGACGCACTTGGCCCAGCGCCTGTCGCATCTACTTGACGAGTTGCAGGCTCGCACCGTCTATGCGCCATCGCCGTGTGAGCACCATCCGGATCACCGCGCAGTGTCTGCCGCCGTTGCGTCGGCGCTCGCGCGTGGTTCAGCCCGCGAGGTCTGGTTGTGGTCGGTCAACACGCCTGTGCTGGATGGTGTGTTGGTCGATATCACCAGCGTGACCGCCCGCAAGCGTGCGGCTCTCGAGAGCTATGCCTCGCAGTTGGGTGCCGGTCGTTTGGAGAAGGCGCTGGCTGCGGATGTGGCGCGCGCCATGGATGTGGACTTGCCCGAGGTGCGCTGCGTGGAGGCGTACACCCGTCGCTCGTCGCACGAGGTGCTCGCGTTTGTCGAGCAAGTGGCGCGTTTGCGCCAAAGTGGTGCTGCTTCGTCGGTTCCGCAGCACCAGCCTCACAGAACCAGCGGCGTAACGGCCGTGGTGTCCACTTGGAACAAGTGCGCCGATCTGCGCGAGAATCTCTTGGCTCTCGAAGCACAAACCTTGCCCTTCGACGAGATCGTGGTGGTTGACAATCACTCGACCGACCAGACCGTGGCGATGGTGAAGCGTGAGTTCCCGCGCGTGCGCCTGATCGTCATGCCGCACAGCCGCTATGGCGCGTGCGAAACCTTCAATGTGGGCTTTGCCTCGGTGACCACCGAGTACACAGCGATCCTCGATGACGACATCGTCATGCAGCCGCAATGGGTCGAGAAGGCGCTGGCGCGCATGCGTGCCGAGCCGGAGACCACAGCGATTGTCTCGACACAAGTGGTCGAGCCTGGCACGCCAGCGAGTTACCTGAACTCGCCCTTGGTCAACACGGAACGCTACATGTCCACCTTCCGTGGCTGTGCGTCCTTGGCGCGTACTCAGGCCATTCGCGAGGCGGGTTGGTACGACATCAATCACTTCATCTACGGCAATGAGCGCGATCTGACCTGCAGGTTGCTCAATCTGGGCTACCGCGTGTTGCAGTACCCGGGTACAGGTGTGTTTCACAAGACACCCTTTGGGATCAAGATGGGCAAGCGCAGCCTGTACTACCATGCGCGCAATGCCTGGTTGACGATGTTCAAGTACGCTCCGGCGAGCGATTTGGTGCGCTTGCCGTGGTTGGTGGTGACCAAGGTCATCTTGCGCGGCGAGCGACGCGAGGCCGAGGGTAGCGTTGCCGATGCAACCGGCACGATCGGTATCGGCCGCAGTCTCAAAGAGACGCCCGGAGCTTGGTGGGTGTTGGTCAAGGCTAGCGCCTCGATCCTCGTCAATCTGCCGTACTGCTGGCGCCACCGGCAGCCCTGCACGCATCCTGACTTCGAGTTGCCGCTGTCGTGAGCTCGGTAGCTTCCAGCCAGCTGGTTGACGTGGTGGTCGTGAACTGGAACGGCCGTCGGCATGTGGAGCGGCTCGTGGCGGCCTTGCAGGCGTTGCGTGGCCCCATCGGCGAGTTGCTGGTGGTGGACGGCGCCTCTGAGGATGGTTCCGCGCAAGACATCGCCGCAGCATTGCCGCAGGGACGCATCGTCCAGCTGGGGCGCAATGGTGGTCCCAGTGTGGCGCGCAATGCCGGATTGCGCGCTGCAAACAGTGCGCGTGTGTTGCTGCTCGACAACGATGCGTATGTGGCTCCCGATGTCTTGGAGCGCCTGTCAAAAGTATTGGACAGCCGTCGTGATGCCGCCATCGTCCAACCACGCTCCGTCTTCGCTGATGAGCCTGCGCGGGTCCACTACGATGGGGGCGCCCTGCATCATGCGGGCTTGATTGCCCTGCGAAACTTCTATGTGCCGCTGGCGCAAGCCGCGGGCACAGGTGTCTTGGAGGCAGGTTGTTGCGTCTCGGTGGCTTTGCTGGTGCGCAAGGACGCGTTGCTGGCCGTAGGGGGCTTCGATGAGCGCATGGTCATCCTCTTCGAAGATCTTGATCTGTCGTACCGCTTGCGTGCCGCGGGCTGGACGATCATGAGCGACGAGGAAGCGCTGTGCTTGCACGGCGGTGGCACGCCTGACTTGTCGTTTCGCGACGGGCCCCGTTACCCGCCCACGCGCATCTACCACCACAGCAAGAACCGTTGGTTGCACCTAGCGAACAACTACCGGTCGCGGACGCTCGTGTGTTGCGTGCCCTCGCTATTGGCTTACGAGACCGTGCAGTTGGGCTTTGCGCTCGCCGCCGGGGGCGGGGGCTTCGGTGGCGTGAGTGCTTGGTGGCGCGGCAAGCGTGACTGGTGGCAAGCGCGCGACGGTTGGCGTGAACGCCGCGCCCAGCTCGAGCGCTTGCGCACACGCAACGATCGTGACTTGCTGGTCGGTGGTCCGCTCACGCTCACGCCTGCGGCAGCGCGTGGCGTCAAGCATTGGCTGGCGCGCGCGTTGGACGGTTGGATGCGCTTGTGGTGGGCGCTGCTGCGGTCGTTCGCCCGCTAGAGGGTGTCCACCCACGCGCGCAGCACCGCGATTTGCTCGCTGGTCAAGCGCGCTTCGGGATGCGCCAGCTTGTAATCCCAAGTAGGCATCTCGCCTTGGTCGATTTGCTCCAGCATCTCCTCGGCCAGCGACAACTGCTTGGATTCACGGTAGGAACCCCAATCCGAGAAGTTCAACTCGCGTCGGCCTTCGTCCACATGGTGGGCTACCTGCCAACTGATGGGAGCGATGTAGGAGTACCAAGGCCAATGTGTCTCATTGGAGTGACAGTCGTAGCAGGCGGCGCGCATGATGCTGCTGACTTCGGGCGGTGCCTCCAAGTTGGC
>CAIKQM010000626.1 GCA_903829565.1 uncultured Planctomycetota bacterium | reverse complement strand
GTCGAGCGCCTGGCCCGTGCGCGCATCGCGTTGGAACAAGAAGACGATCCTCAAACCGCACTGCGGCTGTTGGGTGCGGCCACAGCCCCGCGCGAGCCGAGCGTCCGAGACGCAGGCTCGGCCGAAGCCTGGCTCTTATGCGGCCGTGCCTTGGGGCGCGCCGGCGCACTGCAGGCCGCTGAGCCCTTTCTAACGCGCGGTCTGGAGCTGGACCGTCATCACCTCGATGCCCCCAAGGCGCACGCGCTGTTGTTGTCAGCTGCACTCGAGCGCGGTGACACACGACTGGCGCCACTGCGCGCCGAAACAGCACGTCAAGTCGCGCAGTGGCACGCACTGTGGAAGGCGCGGCGCTTGCAAGCACTACGGCGCCCCGCGGAACCACTGCCGCGCATTGGTTTGGCGGAGTTGTGGCTGGCCGTCAATGAACCGCAACGCGCGCTCGAACCTTTGGAGGACTGGCTCGCGGGCGTCGACCAACCGCGCAGCGATGTGCGCGTGCTGGCGTTGAGCGGCGAGTGCTTGCGACGTATCGGACAGCCCGCAGCCGCTCGTGAGCGCTTGGAAGTGGCGCGCGCGCTGGAGCCCAAGCGCAGCGAAACGCGCTATTTTCAGGCACTGTTAGCCCTCGATGCGAACGACCTGTCGTTGGCGAAGAGCGAGCTGGAAGCAGTCTGCGCCGACCCTGCCGCCGTGGATGGGCGCTTGCTGCGCGCGCACCTCGACTTGGCGCGCCTCTTGTGGGACGGGGGCGCACACGAAGACGCTCGCACGCGTCACGCGCGCTACCGCGAGTTAGGTGGCAGCGAGCCGCTCGCGCCTGCGCGACGCTAGACCTACACCACGCTAGTTGAGTCACAACTCGCTAACGCGACAACTGCTGCAGAGCGCGCTCGGTCTCACGCACCCACGGGCTGGAGGGATTGCGGTCCAAGTGCTCGAGTAGCACCAGCTTGGCCCCTTCCACATCACCCGTTTCCGCCAGCGCGCGCGCCAAGTTCACATGCACTGGCTCCGGCAGCTCCAGGCGTTCGTCACGCGCAATGTCGAGCACGCGCCGCCACAACTCTGCCGCCTGCTGCGGCTGAGCTTGCTTCATGCGGCACACCGCTAGGTGATTCATCGCCGCCAGTTGATCCGGTTCCCAACGCAAGGCGCGTTCAAAGCGCTCGCTCGCTGCGGCGAGTTCGCCCTGTGCGAAGGCCTCGACACCCGCAGTCACTTCCTCGCTCGCGGCCTCGCGCAGCAACTGCGCGGCGGAGCCCAAGGCGTCCTCGTCCAAACCAGCCCGGCGAGCGGCTGCGAAGTGATCGAGTGCTTCGTGCTGCTTGCCGCGCAACAAGGCGTCAAAACCGGCGCGCTTTTCGAGCAAGGCAATCTCGGCACCAATCGCCACGCCACGCGCGGCCAAGCCGTCCAGCACGCGGCGCGCCTCGGCATGCAAGCCGGTGGCAGCCAAGCACTCTGACAAAAAGCGTTGCCCATCGACATCGAGCGCATCCAGTTCGCCACTGGCGCGCGCATGCAGCAACGCCCCCGGCAAGTCCTTGGCTTTGGCGCGCTCCTTGCCTACCAGCAAGTGTGCTTGCGCCAAGGCGCGTTGCGTGAACGGCAACAGCGGATCTCCCGCGCGCGCTTGCTCAAGCAGCGCCAAGCCAGTGGTCGCGCCACCTTCTTTGAGCAACATCGCCACACCACGTGCACGCAACACTGCGGGCTCGAGCTTGGAGACTTTCTCGAGC
The DNA here is from genome assembly GCA_903829565.1 of uncultured Planctomycetota bacterium. Taxonomy (GTDB): domain Bacteria; phylum Planctomycetota; class UBA1135; order UBA1135; genus SXXH01. Next base: position 11,746 of record CAIKQM010000626.1, on the reverse strand, counting down.
GCCAAAATCTCGCGCAACGCGTCGTCAAAAGCTCCTGCACCGGCGTAGATCTCGGCCGCGGTCGAACCCACATCCGGATTCCACGGCTGCGCTTGCTTGGCCTCGGCCAACAAGCGCAAGGCCTCGATGCGCCGGCCCATCAAGGCCATCGCACGCGCACGCAAGCAGGGCTCCTCGCGACCCGCACGCGAGGCGGCAGGCAGCAGCGCCTCCAGTTCGGTCACATGCCCAAAGTCGAGTGCGGCGCGCAAGCGCACCACCTCGGCATCGAGGCTGCGCTCCACGCTGTCGAAGCGCGGGCCCATGGTCACGACGGGCGCTGTGCTTGCCGCAGCACCGGACGCGGAACCAGCCCCCGCCTCCACCACACGCTCGCCACAACCCGCCAGCAGCAGCACACACGCCCACGCAGCTCCTTGCACCAGGAAGCCGGCGGGACGTAGGTGCAGAGTGTTGCGCTCCAAATACATAGGTCGGGACATCTAACTGTATCCCAAGCGCGGCTGCGCGGTACGATCGCGGCATGAGCACGGAGGCCTCGAGCGCAGGGGAAGAGCTGCCGGACCCGCAGCAGGAACTCGCCGATTTGGGCGCGGCGCTGGCGGCTCATGCGCGTCGTGCAGCCCAGCGGGGTGTGGCACGCGCTCGGTCGGTGGAGGCACCGGCCAAGGCGGAGGTGCAAGCACCCGTTCAGCTGCCGGCCGCGGTGGAAGCCTGCCGCGCTTGCCCCTTAGGCAGCCTTCGCGCCCGCTCCGTGTGCGCCGACGGCACAGGCCAGGCCGGGGTGCTGTTTGTCGGCAATGCGCCCGGCGCCGAAGACGAGGCGCGCGCGCTGCCCTTCGCTGGCCGGGCCGGCCAGTTGCTGACCGACATCATCGAAAAAGGCATGGGGCTGCGGCGCGAACAGGTCGCCATCACGCACCGCCTTAAGTGCCGGCCGCCCGACGACCGCGCCCCCTTGCCCGAGGAAGCACAGGCCTGTGCCCCGTGGCTGGAGCAGCAGATCCAGCAGTTGCAGCCGCGCGTGCTGGTGGCCTTGGGAGCGGAGGCGGGGAATCAGTTGCTCGGCAGCAATTCCAGTCTGGACCAGCTGCGTGGGCGCGTCCACGTGCACGCGGGAGCCAAGGTGATCGTCACCTTCCACCCCGAACACCTGCTGCGCGTACCCGAGGACAAGAAGGAATGTTGGAAGGACATCCAGCTCGCGATGCGCGAACTAGGGCTGCCTGTTGCCCGCAAGTAGTTATTTGGCAATAGCTTAGATCGCCTATCATCTTGCGGTGCCGAGCCTGGAAGGCGCGCCTCGGCCTGTAACTTCCCGCGCTCCTCGGGGTAAAGCGCGCACTTGCCTCACCCGCAAGTCAAGTTGGCAACGGAGTCAGGGTCCAACCGGAAGTCGTCGAGAAGTCGCCACGAATCGACACTCTAGGCGTCTCCTTGGTTGACCCTCACCACCGCCACCGCTATCTTGCCCCCCTCTTGTTCCCCACTTCTCCGACCGGGCTCCGGTTTGGGGAGTAGAGACAAGAGACAAATCCCCCCACGTTTCGCTTGCGTGCTCAGCGACCGCACCACGGTCACGGAATGCGCGACGAAACCAGCCCCCCAGCACCACGTTGACCACCTCCTTCCCCGCCCGCGACGCTCTTGTGTCGCTAGCGAGTGCCAAGTTTGCTTCACACACCGCGGAGCCTCTCCGTTGCGTGTCGATTGTTGCGTCTTGGCATGAGGTGTGGTCCACGAGGGACCTGTGACCGCACGCGGGCTCCCGAGATCCAGGCACCCGAGATCCAACGTCAGACCACCCAACGTCAGACTCTGACCACTCGAAGGGTTTCTAAAAGCATCATGCAGCTGAGGTCGATCCTCGTTCCCCTCCTCGCGGCGCTCCCGGGCGCGTGCGCTACCCCGTCCCAAACCGAGCGTGCGGATATCGCCCCGTCCTCGGCCACGCCGACTCCGTCTGCCCCCGAGGCGGTCGTAGTCGAAGCGGCCGCGGTCCGAGCGGACGCTGCAGCGCCGTCGGCTACCACCTCGCAAGACGGTCAGTTGACTGACGACCAAGCGCGCCTCGAGCGCCAGCGTCAGCAAGGCCGCTTCTTGTCGCAGGAGTTCGAGCGCGAAGGTGACCGTGCTCTCGAGCGCGCCGATCTCTCGGCTGCGTTGCGGAGCTACGCCACCGCCCTCGAAACCGACAACGAGAGCACCTCGGCACGCGAGAAGCTGCGCAAAGTGGAAGCCCTCATGGGCGACCGCTACGCCGGCGCCGCCGCGTTCTTGGAGGACGCGACCGAACAAGAGGTCGTGCGTCGTGCGCAAGCGCGCATGGCAGCCGAGGACCACTCGATCCGTGGCAAGACCGCCCTCGCGCAGGGTGATTACGCCACGGCCATCGACGAGTTCCGCGCGGCCGAGATGATCGTGCGCTACAACCCGCTGATCGCGCAGGGCTCGCTCGAGCTGAAGGCCGTGCAAGGCCAGCTCGAAGCCGCCGTGCGCATGAGCGAAGAGGCTGTCGCCAGCGAGATGAAGCGTCGCGAAGACGAGGCTGCCAAGGCGCGCGCCGCCAAGGAAGCCGAAGAAGCTTCGTACTTCGAGAACAAGCTGCGCCAGCTCTACGCCGAAGCCAACACCGCGTTCCTCGCCGAGGACTACGCCAAGGCCGAAGCGTTGACCAACCAGATCTTGGTTGAAGCGCCGGGCAACAAGGACGCCATGGAACTGCGCCAAACCGCGCGTGACATGCGTCACTCCCAAGCGGACGAGAACAATCGTCGCCACTACCGCGAGCAGTGGATCCGCACGATTGAAGAGCTCGACACGATGAACGTGCCTCAGACCGAGGCGCTCGTGTTCGACGATCTCAAGCGTTGGTCCGAAGTCAGCCAGCGCAAGCCGCTGGAGTTCTCGGCTCTGTCTTCTGACCCGAGCGGTGAGAAGGCTGCCGTGCTGGCGCGCCTGGACTCGACCATCATCACGCCGAAGTTCCTCGGCGCCGATGGCGAAGGTTCCCCGCTGGAAGAAGTGGCCGCGTTCTTGCAGAGCGTGTCGCAAGTCAACTTCGTCATCTCCCCCAAGGTCATGGAGGAGCTCGATGAAGAGCAGCGCACCGTCAAGCTCGACCTGCCCGAGCGCAGCGTCAAGAAGCTGCTCGACCTGATGGCCGAGACGAGCGAGTCGCTGCGCTGGAAGGTGCAAGACGGCGTCGTCAAGTTCATCGTCAAGGACGAGCTCAAGGGCGGTCAGGTCCTGAAGACCTACGAGGTCAACGACCTCATCCGTCCGATCCCGGACTTCCCGGGTCGCGAGATGAACGTGGCTCCGTCGGGCGGCGTGCAGCTGTCCGAAGAAGAAGCCACCGAGCGCGAAGCCAACGTGGTGACGGGCGATCAGCTCGACACCTTGATCCGCAACAACGTGGCCCCGGGCTCGTGGGATGCGGATCCGGACAACAGCTTGCGCATCAGCAACGGCACGATGGTCGTCAACCAGACGCCGGAAGTGCACGAGATGATCGTCAAGCTCCTGCAGGACCTGCGCGAAGCGACCGGCATCATGGTCGACATCCAAGCGCGCTTCCTGTCGGTGCAAGACAACTTCCTCGAAGACATCGGCGTTGACTTCCGTGGTCTTGGTCAGCCGGGCCCCGGCACCAACACGTTCTTCAACGACTTCGGTGATGCCTCCACGCAAAGCGACCTGGGCAGCGAGATTGGTCAAGGCACGGACGTAGGCGCGTTCTACGACCGCAGCTCGAACCAAGAGATGCGCGCCCGCGTCGAAGAGCTGTACGACACGACCTTGGGTGACGAGGACGTCCTCGTCGGCTCGGGTGGCCTGTCGTTCCAGTGGACCTACTTGAACGACCTGCAACTCCAGATGGTGGTGCGCGCCGTGAGCAAGTCGGAGCGCGTCGAGTTGGTCACCAGCCCGCGCATCACGGTGCACAACACCGCGCGCGGCAACCTGTCGGTGCTGAACCAAGTCGCCTATGTCCAGGACTTCAACGTCGAAATCGCGCAAGGCGCGAGCATCGCCGACCCGATCGTGGCGGTGGTGCAAGACGGTGTGATCCTCGACGTGCGCCCGGTGGTGTCGGCGGATCGCCGCTTCATCACTCTCGAGCTGCGCCCGACGGTGGCCGAACTGCGCCGTCCGTTGGCGGAGATCGTGACCACGCTGGGTTCGCAGAACTCCGTCACCATCCAGCTGCCGGAAGTCGACTTGCGCCGCGTGCGCACCTCGATCCCGATGCCGGACGGCGGCACCGTGTTGCTCGGTGGCTTGAAGGTCAGCGACCGTCAAGACCAGTCGAGCGGCGTGCCGATCGTCAACAAGATCCCGATCGTGTCGTTCTTCTTCGACCGTAAGGGCCACTACGTTTCCAACCGCAAGATCTTGGTCCTCTTGAAGGCCCAGATCGTCATTCCGCAGGAGCTGGAGCCCAGCCCCGCGCAACTGCGTCCCTCCTCGCGCGTCGAGCGCGACTGATCGAACCTCATAACGATCAAACGTCACACCGAAGCGTAGGAATCCAGAAGACATGATCCGCCAACACTCCAACGCCCTGCTGCTGGCTCTGGCCGTCGCCGCGTGCCAGTCCACCGCACCCGAAGCTCTCGAGCTCGGCGCTAACAATGCGCCGAACCCGGAAGCCCAGGACGGACAGGTCGCCGACGGCAGCGGCCAACTGGCCCAAGACGCCAAGACGCTGGACCTCGCGCAACAGCGCAAGGCTTACCTCGTCGCTCAGCACCTCGACAACGCCAAGGCCATGATGGGCCGCCTCGAACTCGATGGCGCGCTCTCGGAAGCCGAAGCCGCGTTGGCGCTTGAGCCCGACAGCGCCACGGGTCGTGATCTGCGTGCGCAAGTTCTGGCCCTCAAGGGCGAGAAGACCGCCGTCAACCAGACGGTCGCGCAAGACATGGAGGCCGCGTACGCGCTGCGTCTCCAGCAGATCAAGACCGAAGTCGAAGACAGCCTGTCGAAGGCCAACTTGCTGGTCGCGCGCAGCGACTACCAAGCGGCCATCGCCGAGCTGGAAATCGCCAACAACGCCGTGCGCTATGCCCCCTACTCGGTCCAGTGGAACGGCCTCGACAAGCAGGCCGCCGACATGCTGGCCAAGGTGAAGGAGCAGCGCACGCAGGCCGAGAAGGCCGCGGAAGAAGCCGCACAGCGCAAGGCCACCGAGGCGTTGCGTGCGGAAGAAGCCGCTGCACGCGAGCGCAAGATGGCCGTGATGGCCAACATCCTCGACTCCGCCATCGCCGCGTTTGACGCCGGTGATTACGAAGAAGCGGAAGACTTGGCCGACCAAGCGTTGCTCGAAGATCCGCGCAACGAACAAGCCAAGGAAATCCGTGACTCGGCCTTCCGTGCCGGCCGCACCAAGGTGCGCGCTGAGTACGTGGAAGCCAAGCGCGAGCAGTTCCGCCGCTGGCGCGAGCAGATGAAGGAGATCCAGATCCCCTACGTCGACGTCATCACCCAGCCGGCCGCCAAGGCTTGGAATGAGATGACCGAGCGTCGCTCCAAGCGCCAGGGTCTCGATCTGTCGAGCAAGGTGGAAGAAGGCGATCTCGCGCTGCGCGAGCAACTCAAGGAGACGACGGTTCAAATCCCGCCGATCGCCGACGAGGAGAGCCTGACAAAAGTAATTGACACCCTGCGCCTCGTCAGCGGCTTGCCGCTGGTCGTGGACCCGGCCGCCGAAGCTGCTGCCAGCGAAGCCGGCACGGTCTTCAACCTCAAGCTCGAGAACAAGCTGACGGCCCATCAGGCCCTCAACCTGATCTCGCAGATGGCGGGCGAGAACGTCACGTGGACCACGCGCCACGAGGCCGTGCTCGTGACGACCAAGGAGAAGGCGCGCACGAAGCCCTTCCTGTACAACCACGACGTGCAGGACCTCGTGTTCGGCCTGACCGACTTCCTCGGCCCTCGTATCGATCAACTGCGTTTGATCGAGAACATGAGCGACGATGATGGCGGCGGCCCCTTCGGTGCCGTGGGCGAGAAGCCCAAGATCATCGAGCCGGCTGACCTCGCGACCCTGATTCAGGAGAACATCGCGAAGGGGAGCTGGAGCGACGAAGGCATCTCCATCGAGGCCTCGGACGGCTACATCCTCGTCAACCACACGACCGAGGTGCAGCAGCAAGTCATCAACTTCTTGAATGACCTGCGCCGCTTCTCGACTTCGCTCGTCACGATCGAGTCGAAGTTCCTGACCGTCAGCAACAACTGGATCCAAGAGCTGGGCGTCGACTTCCGCGGCCTCGACAACGTCGAAGTGTCGGATGTGACGAACGGTTTGGAAGACCAAGCGTCGCGTGGTCTGGACAACGGTGGTTCGGGCACGGCGGGTCAGAACGCCGCTGGTCACCCCTCGGCCGGCGTGTTCTATGACGACGGCGCTCGTGGCGACTACCGCGCGACCACGCAGAACTTCTTCGAGTCCTCGCTGGGCAGCGCCCTGTCGACGGTTGGCGGCATGAGCTTCCAATGGTCGTACCTCAACGACGTCAACCTGAGCGCCATCCTGCGCGCGGTTGAGAAGAGCAGCGAAGTGCAGTTGGTCAACGACCAGGTGGTGAGCGTGCACAACACGCAGCGCGCCTACGTCACCGCGATCAACCAGCGCGCCTACATCCAAGACTTCGACGTGGAAGTCGCCCAGTTCCAGGCGGTCGCCGACCCGGTGATCAACGTCCTGAACGAAGGCGTCGTCCTCGACGTGCGTCCGACGATCCACCAGAACCGCAAGTACCTGACGCTCGAGATCCAGCCGACGGTGGCGAAGGTTGTGGCCCTGCGCGAGTTCAGCTCGACGCTCGGCGGCAACACCTCCCCCATCCAGTTCCAGCTGCCCGAGTTGAAGGTCGAATCGGTCTTCACCTCGGCCGTGCTGCCGGACGGTGGTTCGCTGATGCTGGGTGGTCTCTCGAGCGTGCGCAACATCGAGCGCCGCGCGGAAGTCCCCTGGGTCGCCAAGATTCCGTTGGTCGGCTTCTTCTTCAAGAATGAGGGCTACAGCGACGAGAACAAGTCGCTCATGATCCTCATCCGCGCTCGCATCACCGATGTGCGCGACGAAATGAAGAAGTTGGAGACCTCGCGCTGAGCGCGCGACCTGTCTAGCGTCTGTGCCGCGGGGCGTCCGGAAACGGGCGCCCCGCGGTGTTTGATGGCGCCCTGAGTTTGATGCACCCTGAGGTGTTGGGTTTGGTTCACAGGCGGCGTGTGCCTAGAATGCGCGCGTGACGCAACTCGCTGCCCTGCTGTTCGACATCGACGACACGCTCGTCCCGACGACCGAGTTTGCGCGACGCGCGCGCACCAATGCGGTGCGGGCCATGATCTCCGCAGGCTTGGAGTTGCCCGAAGAGCTGGTGTTGCGCGAACTGGACGAGGTGTTGCACGAGTTCAGCAGCAACTACGAGCATCACTTTGACAAGTTGCTGATGCGCTTGCGGCCCAAGAGTCTGGAGCGCGTGAACCCGGCCTTGGTGGTCGCCGCGGGCGTGGCGGCCTACCACGACACCAAGTTCTTGGAGCTGGCGCCGTTCGACGATGTGTACCCGCTGTTCCGCGATTTGAAGCGCGCGGGTGTGCGCTTGGGGATCGTGACGCACGGCTGGACGGTCAAGCAGGCCGAGAAGTTGGTGCGCTTGGGGTTGGTCCCCTACTTGGATGCGAAAGCTGTGTTCATCAGCGATCAAATCGGCATCAGCAAGCCGAACCCCAAGCTGTACCAACTCGCTCTGACGGACATGGGCTTGCCGGCCGAGCAAGTCATGTACATCGGCGACAACCCCGAACATGACTTGGTGCCACCGCATGCGATTGGGATGCGCACCGTGTGGGCACGGCGCGCGAGTCGTCACCGGCATGAAGCGCCCAATCCCGCGGCGGATCATGTCATCGATTCGTTCGATGAGTTGCGGCCGATCCTGAAGCGCGTCTACGGCGTGCCGCTGAACTAGCTGAGGCTGAGCGGTAGAGGCCGGCAACGGCCATCTTTGAGCTCAAGGATCTCATCCGCCAGCAACTCGACGAGTGCTGGATCATGCGCCACAAGTAGCAGCGCCATACCGCGCTCGTCGACCAAGCGCCGGACCAAGCGCGCGAACTCATAGCGCGCCAGCGGATCCAATGCAGCGGTGGGTTCATCGAGCACCAGCACGCGCGGCTGGATGGCCACGGCGCGGCACAAAGCAATGCGCGCGCGTTCTCCACCCGACATCTCATGCGGCAGATGGCTTTGCAGGACGGGCTTCAAGCCCACAGCCCGTAGCAGATCCAGAGCCCGAGTGAGCGCCGCTTGCACAGAGAGGTTGTCGAGCACGATCATCGGCTCGCAGATCGACTCGAGCACGTATTGGCGCGGATCCAGCGAACCACGCGGATCTTGGAACACAGCGCCAAAGGCACGCCGCAGAGGCCGCCGGTCCGCTTCGCGCATGCGGGACCACTCGTGGCGCACACCGTGCTCGTCGCGGTACAGCACCGCCCCCGAGGAAGGCGACTGAAGTCCTAGCAGCACACGCACCAAGCTGGTTTTCCCGCAGCCCGAGGCCCCTACCAAGGCCGTGATGCGGCCTGCGTACAACTGCAAACTGGCACCGCGCAAGACTTGCAAGCGACGCCCGTGGGACTCGTGCTGCAAGTGCACATCGAGTGCCTCTAGCACGAGAGTGCTGGTCTCCGGCGGAGTGCGCGGGAGCGTGCGTGCGTGCCAAGCCTCCACCAACGGCAAGGAACGATCCGCCAGGACGTCTACCGAGGCACCCACGCTCACGGGCCGGCCGTCCTCCAGCACCAACACACGCTGCGCCGCCTGCGCGACGGCAAAGGCGTGTGTGGCCGCAATCCAGGTCAGGCCTTGATCGCGCCGCAGGCGTTCCAGGTCGTCAAGCAAACCGGACGCAGCTTGAGCGTCAAGCGCACTTGTCGGCTCATCCAAGACCAAGATCTTGGGCTCGCGCACCAAGGCCACCGCCAGCAACACACGCTGGCGCATGCCACCCGACAACTCATGCGGGTGCAGATGGGCGATGTGCTCGGCATTGGCAAAACCTGAGGCCTCGAGCGCGCGCACGCTGCGCGCGTGCCACTGCGCACGCGGCACGCCCAAGGAGCGCAAAGGCTCGGCTACCAAGCGCCCAATCGTCCACAAGGGATCCAAGCTGGCGAGCGGCTCTTGGAACACGACACCGATGACTTGCCAGGACGGACGCGTATCGGCCCGGATCACGCTCCCCATCAGGGTTTCTGCGGGATCCAGCAGGTCCGCGATGGCACGCAACAGTGTCGACTTGCCTGCACCCGAGCAGCCGACGATGGCCAAGGACTGACCTTGGTCGAGCTGCAACGACACTCCGCGCAGGACAGTCGCGTCTGCGCGTGCGACACCGACATCGTTGAGCTGCAAGACCGGCGTCATGAGCGAGGCTCCTCACGACGCTCCCCTAGCACCAGCAGACAAGCGCAGGTGAGTGCGACCAACAGGCTAGGTGGCAGCCACAACCACCAACGCTCCAGCCCGCCGGCTTCGCCAGCGAGCGCGCCCCATGTGGGTTGCGGGATGGTGGTCGCCAACCCGAGCCAGGAAAGCGCGGCCTCTACGCCTACCGCAGATCCCGCCAGGAAGGCGGCCGCTGTGGCAGCAGCCGGCAGCGTTGCAGGCAGGATGTGGCGCACCAGAATCCAGCCTTCGGGGATGCCGACCACGCGCAAGGCCAACACATGTTCCCGCGCGCGTTCGACCAGCGTCTGCGCGCGTACCAAGCGAGCGACGGGAACCCACGCAACGGCCGCAACCAACAGCGCCACGGTCACCGACGGCACGACACGACCGCGCACAAGCGCGAGCACCACAATCGCCAGGAAGAGGAAGGGAATGCTGGCCAAGGTCTCCATCAGGCGCACGCACAGCGTGTCGAACCAACCGCCAAGCAGACCGCAGGTCGTGCCGATCAACCACCCCAAGGCCAAGGCTACTGCCCCTGCCAGCAGTGCGATCTCGAGCGAGATGGCCGAGCCGTGAAGCAAACGTGACAACGCATCACGGCCTAGACCATCTGTGCCCAACCAGTGCGGATTGGGCCTTGTGTAGCCGCCGGGCGCACTCCACGCCTCGCTCAGTTGGGTCTGTGCGGGCCCGTGCTGCACCATGGGCCACAAGACCTTGTCGACGTGCACCTGAGCGCGTTCGACACGGTACGTGTCCACGCGGGCGAGCTCAGGTTGTTGGACGGCTTGCAATCCAAACCACACCAGCACGGTGGAAGCTGCCAGACCGAGCGCCCACCACAGCCTATGCCCGCCCGGCAGGCGGCCACGCGCTGTCCAAAAGACTAGACAGGCTAAGACTGGCAGCAGCGCCAGCCGTAGCAGCGCCCCCGAGTCCACACTCGCCAACACCGGAGAGCCCACCATGCGACGCACACGGGGCAGCTCCACGTTGTCCAACCATGGCGCTAGGAGGCGTTGCACATCGACCAGGCGCTCGGGGCGCCCTGCGCATTCGGTCATGGTGCTGCGCACGCGCGCCACATCAGACTCGGGAGCGCTACTGCGGGCGGCGGCTTGTTCCCACGCACGCTCGAGCTCCGTCCAGGCCGTGCTTGCCTGCGCGGCTGTGGCATCGGCAGCCAGAACCGTCCGATACTGGTCCAAGGCCGCGCCCAGTTCTTCTTGGGCAAGTTGCGCCGCTTGCACATCGCGAGCGTCGGCCCAAAGCGGCTTGTCATTGGCCACCAGAGGCGCAAGCCAAGCCAACGCAAGCAATGCGCCCAAGACGCAAGCGGCCAGGCTCCGCAGCGGATCAGCCATGTGTCACGTCTCCTTGACGGCTACGCGGGTCGAGGCTGCGCACCAACTCGTCGGCCAAGACCGAACCTACGACCGCTACTACGGCAGCAAGGGTGCAGGTCGCCAAGACAATCGAGAGGTCGCGCGCGAGCACGGCTTCCGTGGCGTAGCTACCCAAACCTTGGAGCGCAAAGACGGTCTCTACCACCACGGCGCCTGAGACCAGCGCCGGCAGCGCGCCACCGAACAAGCCGATCAACGGTGGCAATGCATGCGGAAGCGCATGACGGCGCAGGGCTTGAGCGCGCGTCAAGCCGTTGGCGCGAGCCGCACGCATCCACTCCTCGCGCTCGAGTTGCAGCAGGTTCGTCGACAACTGCCGCGCCAAGTGGGCGATGCCCCCCAGGGACAAGGCCAGTACCGGCAACACCAAGTGCCAAGCGCGATCCAACAGGAACGGCAGCTGCGGTTCACGACTGTCCAAACCGGTGGCGGGGAACCAGTTGGTGCCCTGAGGCCCGAGGAGTGCCACCAGAAGCAAGGCCAGCGCGAAGCCGGGCAGCGCATCCAACAGCAGCAAGAAGGTGGAGACGAGACGCGCAACAATGCGTCCGCGCGGTGCAGTACGCAGGAGCGCCAACCACACGCTTACGGGCAACGCCAAAAGCAACGCGACGACAAAAGCACCCAGTGCCAGAGGCACTGTAGTCAGGGCGCGCCGTGCCAACTCATCGCGGATGCGCACCTGTGGACGACTCCACTCCGTGCCGAACTCCAGAGCCAACAGACCGTGCCACGGACGAGTGCCATCTCCTCCGAACCAACGATGCCCGCGCGGAGACAGGTCAAAAGGACCTAACGCATGTGCGTATTGGCGAAACACCGATGCGTCGAGCAAATGCTCTTCCGCGAAGCGTTGGCTGCT
>CAIKQM010000625.1 GCA_903829565.1 uncultured Planctomycetota bacterium | reverse complement strand
AGGGCGTGCACTATGTGGATTGCGGCACTTCTGGCGGTGTGTGGGGCTTGGAGCGCGGCTACTGCTTGATGATCGGCGGTCCCAAGGAAGCGGTCACGCGCTTGGAGCCGGTGTTCCGCACGCTGGCCCCGGGTAAGGCTGCTGCAGGTCCGACGCCGGGTTCGGTGGGCGGTACCGCCGAAGAGGGCTTCTTGCACTGCGGGCCGGTCGGTGCCGGACACTTCGTCAAGATGATCCACAACGGCATCGAGTACGGCGTGATGCAGGCCTACGCCGAGGGCTTTGACATCCTCAAGTGCGCCAACAAAGAGTCGCTGCCGGCGGACATGCGCTATGACTTCGAACTCGACAAGGTGTCCGAGTTGTGGCGTCGTGGCAGCGTGATTGGCTCGTGGTTGCTGGATTTGACAGCCATCGAGTTGGCGCGCGATCCCAAGCTCGCCGAGTTCAGCGGCGTGGTGAACGACTCGGGCGAAGGTCGCTGGACCGTGCAAGCAGCGGTGGAAGAAGCCGTGCCGGCGGATGTGCTCACGGCCGCGCTGTATGTGCGCTTCCGTTCGCGCCAAGACCACACCTACGCAGAGAAGGTCTTGTCGGCCATGCGCAAGGGCTTTGGCGGTCACCAAGAGCCCAAGAAGGGTTGAGAGAGCAGGAGCCCATCATGGACGATCAGCAGCAAGCCATGTTCGATGCGGGACTCGACAGTCTCGTCAATCCCTTTGCCGCTCCTGTGGGGCCGGCCGCCATTGTGATCTTTGGCGCAGCAGGGGACCTGACGAAGCGCAAGTTGATTCCTGCTCTGTGCAACTTGCTGCATGATCGGCTGTTGGCGCCGAACTTTTGCATCATCGGTGTCGGGCGCACGGCGCTCGACACCGCGACCTACCGCGCGCGCGTGGAAGAGGACATCCAGCGCTACAAAACGCACGATTTGCCGCGCGACATCATCGAAGCGGTGCTGGCGCGTGTGCGCTATGTGTCGGGCGACTTCAACGATCCGGCTGCGTATGTGCGCTTGGAAGAGGAGCTCCTCGACGCCGAGAAGAGCTACGGCACCGGCGGCAACCGTCTCTTTTACTTGTCCACCGCGCCCGAGTACTTCGCGACCATCGTCAAGCAGCTCGGTGCTGCGCGTTTGGTGCGCGAAGGTGAGCGTTCTGGTGATCCCGCCACGCATGGCTGGCGGCGTGTGATCGTCGAGAAGCCGTTCGGCATCGATCTCGATTCGGCCAAGCAGCTCAACCGCGACTTGCGCGAGACCTTGCGCGAAGACCAGATCTTCCGCATCGATCACTACCTCGGCAAAGAGACCGTGCAGAACATCTTGGTGTTCCGCTTCGGCAACTGCATGTTCGAGCCGATCTGGAACCGGCGCTACATCGACAATGTGCAGATCACGGTGGCCGAGTCGATCGGTGTGGAAGGCCGCGGCGGCTACTACGACACAGCCGGAGCGCTGCGCGATATGGTGCCGAACCACATCTTGCAGTTGCTGTCGTTGGTGGCGATGGAGCCGCCGACCAGCTTTGAAGCCGAGGCGGTGCGCGAAGAGAAGGCCAAAGTGCTGCGCGCCATTGCGCCCATGACTCCCGAGCGCGTGCTGACGCATGCGGTCCGCGGTCAGTACGGCGAAGGCATGGTCGATGGCAAGAAGGTGCCTGGCTATCGCCAAGAGGATCGCGTGCCGCTGAAGAGTGGTACGGAGACCTATGTCGGCATGCAGCTGTCCGTCGACAACTGGCGTTGGGCCGACGTGCCGTTCTACTTGCGCACCGGCAAGCGCATGCCGCGCCGCGTCAGCGAGATCTCGATCCAGTTCAAGCGCCCGCCGCTGCTGCTGTTCCGCAACACACCGGTCGAGCACTTGTCGCGCAACGTGCTGGTCATCCGCGTGCAGCCGGACGAAGGCATCGCGCTGCGTTTCGGCGCGAAAGTGCCTGGTCCCAGCGTGCGCATGGGCAATGTGGCGATGGACTTCCGCTACAAGGATCACTTCGGCTCGACCGTGTCGACTGGTTACGAGACGCTCTTGTACGACTGCATCAAGGGCGACACGACGCTGTTCCAGCGCGCGGACATGATCGAGACCGGTTGGGAGATCGTGAATCCGATGTTGGAGGTGTGGCGTGCGTTGCCGCCGCGCACCTTTGCCAACTACGCCGCCGGAACGTGGGGTCCGCGCGAAGCGGACGACTTGCTGGCGCGCGAAGGCCGGCGCTGGCGCAGGATCGAGGAATGAGCGCACCGTTGGTGCAGGTGCACGCCGATGCCGAAGCGGTCGCGCGCGCAGGTGTCGCGCGCTTCGTCGCCGCGGTGCGCGCGGCGCAAGCTGTGCGTGGAAGGGCTCTGGTGGCGT
>CAIKQM010000624.1 GCA_903829565.1 uncultured Planctomycetota bacterium | reverse complement strand
GTCACAGCGTGCTGGTCAAGCCGGTGCGCCGCGGCGAAGTCGTGCCGCACGATGCGTTCGTGTACCAGCGCGCCAAGGTCATCGGCGCCAGCGCATCGAAGACGCTGGCTGCGGATCAAGCCATCGGTGCCACCGCGTTGCGCGATCTCGCGCCGGGTGCGGTGTTGACGAACGGTGATGTGCAGCGCGAGCGCCTCGTGCGTCGCGGCGATGTGATCACCGTCGAAGTGGCCAAGGGTGCTGTCGTCGCGCGTTCGACGATGGTGGCCCAGGACGACGGCGCTCTCGGCGACCGCGTCAAGGTGTTGTCGAACGACAAGAAGAAGTCCTTCGTTGCTGCGGTCACCGGCCGTGGCTCGGTGCGGGTGCAGCTGTGAGGAACTCCAACATGAAACAAGTCTGTGCGCTCTTCCTGCTCGTGTGTGGTCTGGCGCTCGACGCGCAGGCCCAGTCGGGTGCCTTGCAAACGGGTCCGGTCACGCCGCCGCAGCGCCGCGGTTCCATCTATGACGCCGATGCAGGTCCGATCGGTCTCGTGGCCAACAAGACGGCCCAACGCGCCGGCGACTTGATCACCATCGTCATCAGCGAACAACAAGATGTGAAGAACGAGGAGACGAGCGACCTGCAGAAGCAAAGCTCGCTCGAGAAGCAACTCTCGAACTTTGACATCAAGCCTAACGCGTTCTCGACGCTGCCGGCCTTGGAAGGTAGCTCGGACGATCAGTTCAAGGGCAAGGCGAACTACGTCAAGAAGGGCGCGTTCAATGCGCGCGTGACGGCCGTGGTGGTCGATGTGCTGCCGAACGGCAACTTGGTCGTGCGCGGTCGCCGCGAGATCAAGATCGACAAGGAGACCAAGCTGATCGAGTTCAGCGGCGTCATTCGTCGCTGGGATGTGAAGGCCGACAACACGGTCACCAGCGAGCTGGTGGCTGATGCCAAGGTCGCGTACACGGGCAGCGGTCCGTTGACGAACAGCACGAACCGCACGGGTCTCGGTGCCTGGATCCATGACGCCATCGATTGGCTCTGGCCCTTCTGATCTGCAACAGGACTAGCTCACTATGTGGACCTCGATCTTCATGCTTCTCATGCCGCTGGCCCAGGCGCCTGCTGCTCCGCAGGACAGCACGCTGCCGGTGACGGTCGTACAAGCGCCGTTGCAGGCGCCGGTGCAAGCACCGACGCAACCGAACACGGTGTCGAGCGCCGCGTGGACCAAGGATCCGCGCTTTGCACCGCTCGGTCTCACGCGCCCTGCGGGTGACTTTGGCACGCCGATCAGCGCCCTGGCCGCGGTGCGTGGCCAAGAGGACAACTCGGTGATGGGCATCGGCCTCGTGGTCGGCCTGCAAGGCACCGGCGACTCGATCGAGGCCGCTCGTCGCTTGCTGTCGAACTTGTTGCTGACGCGCAACATCAACGTCGACCTCAACACGCTCTCGTCGAAGAACATCGCCATCGTGCAAGTGGAAGCCACGCTGCCGGCGGGCGTGAAGCCCGGTCGCAAGTTGGACGCTACTGTCAGCGCGATCGGTGATGCCACCAGCCTGCAAGGCGGTGTGCTGGCCTTCACGGAACTGACGGATGTGTCGGGCCGCACTGTGTGGGCGACGGCCTCGGGTCCGATCACGGTCGGCGGCTTCCTCGTAGAGGGCGAAGCGGCCAAGGCCACGAAGAACCACACCACGGTGGGCACGCTGCCGAGCGGCGCGAAGTGCGAACGCGAAGTGCCGACCTCGGTGGTCAGCGAACACGGTTGGGTGCACTTGGACCTGCGCGCCTCGCACGACACGCTGGGCAATGCGGTTCGCATCGCCGAAGCTGTCAACAGCGCATACCCTGGCACCGCCGAAGTGGCCGTCGATGGCAAGACCATCAAAGTCCGCGTACCGGCCGACCTGCCCGCAAGTGGTCATGCCGCCTTCGTCGATGCGGTGCTGCGCCGCACGATCGTGGCCGACAACGTAGCGCGTGTCGTGATCAATGAGC
>CAIKQM010000623.1 GCA_903829565.1 uncultured Planctomycetota bacterium | reverse complement strand
CTGCAAGAAGCCGGGGTATGGACGGTTCGTCAGTCAAACTTGACAGAGTCAAGGAAACCTGACATCCGAAAAGAGAGGGCCACAGAGAGGTCCGCAGCCCTTAGTTTGCACACTGGTCTGGGCCAGTATCACCTAGCGCCTCCCAAACCCCGTCTCCAACACCTCCAACCCCATCATCACAATCCTCCCCACCACCCCCAAACTCTCCTCCGAACACCTCTCCGGCGTATCAAGCTCCGTATGCCAATACGAATTCCCCGGCCCGTAGCTGAAGTCAATCAGATCCACCGCTGGGATCCCCACCTGCATGAACGAGATGTGGTCGTCGCGCACATCCATGGACGGGCCGTCCACATACTTGCCGAGGCCGTTCTTGCGCGCTGTGCCGTGGAAGATCTCGAGCAGGCGTTTATCTGAGTAGACATCGCGTGTCAGTCGCAGGTCGGCATCGCCGACCATGTCGAGGAGGACGAAGGCGCGTACGCGTTCGGCTTGGCCGGAATCGCGCAGTTTGCGGGCGTGGAACCGGGAGCCGTAAGTGTTGTCCGGATCGATCCACTGTTCGCGTACGGCTTCCTCGCCGTCGATGAATAGGAATCGGTAGGTGGGGCCGCGTTGTTTGCCGGTGGCCAATGTGCGGGCCACTTCCAAGAGCACGGCGGTGTTGGAGGCGGCGTCGTTGGCACCGACGAAGCGGAAGGGGAGGCGCTTGGTGTCGTAGTGCGAGCCCATGATCACCATGTCTGTGCCGCTGCCGGGAAGATCGGCGTAGACATTGACGAACTGGATCTTGCCGGCGGGAGTGAGGTCTTCGAAGGACTCGCGCACGGGTTTGAGTCCCACGGCTTGCAGTTCGCGCTCGATCAGGCGCCGGTTAGCTTCGGCACCTTCGGAGCCGGCGGGGCGCGGGCCGATGTCGACTTGCTCGAGCAGCAACTTCCAAGCACGACTCTGGTCGAAGGTCACTTGGGTGCCAGCGGGCGTGGGGGCGGAAAGGCCTTGCTCGCGGCAGGAAGCTAGAGCTAGGGCGCACAGGAACGGCAGGAGGCAGCGGTCCATGGCGCACAGGGTAAGGCGGCGTGCCTTGGGTTGCTTGGTGGAGCGGCCAGGCGGCCATAAGGTGATTATTCGTAATGGTTTGTGCGCGCTGATGCTGCTCTCCCACACCTGCGCCCAGCGTCCCACAGGCAGACAGACGCGCCGGAGCCCATTACGCCCACGGCGAAATCGGTCGATGTACCTACACGAGTGGCCCCGTTTCCGCCTGACCCGCACGCGCCCCTGCGTGCCCTGATCACGAGCTGACCCATGACCGACGCACGCCCGTCTCTGCACGACCTGGTTGAGACGCGTCTCCGTGAGGCGACCTGTCCAGTACTTTGGACAGGCTCCTTTCGCGAGTACTTGCAACTGGTGGATCGTGATCCGCGGCCGGTGCGCAATGCGTGGCAGCGACTGGCGGACATGATCGAGAGTCATGGTTCCACTCGTCTCTCTTCGGGGCGCCTGCGTTGGAAGTTGTTCGATGACCCGTTTCACAACGGCGAAGACGCCGTCTTGGGCCTTGAGGAGCCGTTGTGTGACTTGGTCAAGACCATTCGAGCTGGAGCTCGAGGGCTTGGACCAGAGCGTCGCGTGCTTTTGCTCCATGGTCCCGTGGGCAGTGCGAAGAGCACGATCGCGCGCTTGTTGAAGCGCGGTCTGGAGCACTACTCGCGCAGTGATGCTGGAGCGCTCTACACCTTTGACTGGTTGGTCGATGGACAGGTCATTCCGTCCGCGATGAACCAAGAGCCGCTCGTGTTGTTGCCGCGCGAAGCTCGTCAGGCAGCAGAAGATCGACTGACGCGCACGCTGCACAGCGAGTACCGCCTACGTGTCGAGGGCGAGTTGGACCCGGTATCGCGCTGGTGGGCGAACGAGCTGGCGCAGCGTTACGACGGCGACTGGCACAAGGTGCTTGAGCATGTACGCGTGCGTCGTCTTGTGCTGTCGGAGAAGGACCGCGTGGGCATCGGTACCTTCCAGCCCAAAGACGAGAAGAACCAAGATTCGACCGAGTTGACAGGCGACCTCAACTATCGCCGCATCGCGGAATACGGCTCGGATTCCGATCCCCGCGCTTTCAACTTTGACGGTGAGTTCAACGTTGCCAACCGTGGCTTGGTCGAGTTCGTCGAAGTGCTGAAGTTGGATGTCGCCTTCCTGTATGACCTGCTGGGCGCGACACAGGAACATGTCATCAAACCGCGCAAATTCGCGCAGGTATCGATCGATGAGGTGATCCTCGGTCACACGAACGAGCCTGAATACAAAAAGCTCGTCTCCAACGATCTGATGGAAGCGTTCCGTGACCGCACCATCAAGATCGATGTTCCCTACAATCTTGCGTGGCACGATGAGATCGCGATCCATCGTCGTCGCTTTGTCGAGCGGGGTGTGCCAGGCCGTGTGATCGCGCCGCATGCGGTCGAGATGGCAGCGTTGTGGGCCGTCCTGACGCGCCTTGAAGATCCTACGCATCCGTCGCTTACCATCGTCCAGAAGGCCAAGCTCTACGACGGCCGCGAACTGCAAGGCTGGACGCGTGAAGCCGTGCATGAACTGCAGGAAGCACATCCGCGCGAAGGTTTGTCGGGTATCAGTCCGCGCTATGTACAGGACCGCATCGCGGCTGTGCTTGCGGGTGATGCACCTGTTGTCTGCGCCGATGATGTGCTCGACGAGATCGAACGCGGACTCCGTCACCACTCGCTGATCTCCAATGAGGATGTGCGTAAGCGCTGCATGCAGCTGGTGGCTGTGGTGCGCGAGGAGCACGAAGAGATCATCAAGCGTGAAGTGCAAGCCGCGGTCACTGCCGATCCCGAAGCAATCGAGGTCCTATGCGGCAAGTACATCGACAATGTCACAGCCTGGGTCACACGTGAGAAAGTGGTCGACGGTCGCGGACGCGAGTCTGAACCTGACGAGCGCCTGATGCGTGCAATCGAAGAGAAGATCGACATCCCCGAGGCACGCAAGGCGGACTTCCGGCATGAACTGCTGAACTACATTGCCGCTGTGCAGGCGGATGGTCGTACCTTTGACTACCGCGAGAACGCTCGGTTGGTGCGGGCTCTCGAGACCAAGGTCTTTGAGGACCGTCGCGATTGCATCCAACTGACCAGCCTGGTGTCTACCGTTGTCGACCCTGATGCTCTCGCCAAGATTGCCGTCATTCGCGCACGATTGGTGCGTGACTGCGGCTATGACAGCGCGAGTGCAGAGCGGGTGCTGCAACGCGTAGCGGGTCTCTTTGCGCGCGGCGAGAGCAAGCCTGCGCAACAGGCGGCGTGAACTTCCATGGGCCTGCACCGCATTGAGCAAGACCGTGCGCGCTTCCGCGAGATTGTGCGCGGTCGTTTGCGCAAGGACTTGCGGCGCTACCTGACGAGTACCGAGCTGCTCGGGCGTCGGGGCGAGCATGCGGTGT
>CAIKQM010000622.1 GCA_903829565.1 uncultured Planctomycetota bacterium | reverse complement strand
TTGACGACTTCCAACGTCTGCGGATGGCAGTCGGCGGCCACTACGAACACATTCGCCGTCTTGTCTTTGGCGACATCGTGGCACAGGGCCATCGCTTCGGCCGCTGCTGTGCCTTCGTCCAGCATGGATGCGTTGGCGATCTCCATGCCGGTCAGTTCACAGACCATCGTCTGGAAGGTGAGCATCAGCTCCAAGCGCCCTTGGCTGATCTCGGCTTGGTAGGGCGTGTACTGCGTGTACCAGCCCGGGTTCTCCAAGATGTTGCGCAGGATCACCGGGGGCGTCACGCAATCGTGGTAGCCCTGGCCGATCATGCTGCGCCACACTTGGTT
Source organism: uncultured Planctomycetota bacterium (assembly GCA_903829565.1). Taxonomy (GTDB): domain Bacteria; phylum Planctomycetota; class UBA1135; order UBA1135; genus SXXH01. The sequence goes on along the minus strand of CAIKQM010000622.1, from coordinate 5,787 downwards.
CTGTCCAGCCGTTTGGACAGCCATGGCCAGCGCGTCACGTTCCGAGAGCGCCGGCGGCAGCTGCATCATGCGACGCAGACGGATGGCTTCCGGCACACAAGCATCGATCAACTGATCCAGCGTGCTCATCGACAGAGTCGCAAGCATCGCTCCCACATCCGCATCGCGCGGACCGATGTGGCGCGTCTCGAAGCGGTCTTGCGGGAAGAGTCGCTGGAGCGACTCAGCGGTTTGAGCGTCTCGTGCAGTGTCGCGTGCGGGATTCATCGTCGGTGTCGTGCTCACGGTTGCCAGCCTGCTGCGTCTAGAAAGAAGTGTTGTCTAGAAAGATCAGTGCGCCTGCGTCTGCAGGAACGCTTCGTACGCGGCCGCGTCCATCAGGTGGTCGAGGCTCTTCGCACCGGGCTTGATCTTGATCATCCAGCCGGCGCCCCACGGATCCTTCGAAAGCACTTCGAGATGATCTTCGATGGCCGCGTTCACATCAGCCACTTCGCCGGTCACCGGTGCATTGAGATCGGACACGGCCTTGACTGATTCGATTTCGCCAAAGGTCTGGCCGGCTTCGACTGCGCGGCCGGCTTCCGGCAGATCACAGTAGACCAAGTCGTCCACGTTGCCGTTGGACAAGGCCTGCACGGCAAAATCCGTGATGCCGACGACGACATTGTCGCCTTCGAGTTTGGCCCATTCGTGAGTTTGCGTGTAGCGGCGGTCGTTCGGTCGCATGGTGGGGGTACCTGTCAAGTTTACTTGCGGGTGCGGGAGAAGAACGGGAGCGCGCAGAAGGAAGCCTCCTGACGCTTGCCCTTGATGTCGAGTTCGACCTTCGCGTGAGCCTCGTCAACCGAGGCCGGCACGAAGGCTGTGCCAATGTTGGTGTTGAGCATCGGTGAGATGGAGCCCGATGCGATTTCGCCGACGACCACGCCGTTGATGGCGATGCCGTAGCCTTGGCGCGGAACGCGCGGTCCAGTCGTTTTGACACCAACTAACTTCCACTGCGGCGCGGCGGCAATGGCCTGCAAGGCGCTCTTGCCGATCCACTCGCCTTTTTCCGGCGCAAAACTCACACCAAAGGCGAGTCCCGCGCTGAGCGGGTCGTGGTTCGCGTCGATCTCATGCCCGTACAAAGGCATGCCGGCTTCCAAGCGCAGAGTGTCGCGCGCACCGAGCCCGATGGCTTTCAAGCCATGCGCTTCTCCCGCTTGCATGACGGCTTGCCACACCGCGGTCACCTGAGCGCGCGGGATATAGAGCTCGTAGCCCAATTCGCCGGTGTAGCCGGTGCGCGACACGCGCATGTTCTCGATGCCGCACACAGTGCCGAAGCCAAACTTGTAGTAGCCCAGCTTGGCCAACTCGAGTCCCTGTACCAGCGGCTGCAAGATCTGCGTGCTCGTCTGGCCTTGGATGGCGATCATCGCCAACGCATCAGTTTGGTCTTCGATCGTGACCTCAAAGCCCGCGGCGTGCTGGCGCATCCACGCCAGGTCGACGCCCGTGTTCGACGCGTTGACACACAAGAAGACTTCTTCAGCGCCCTTGTAGACGAGCAAGTCGTCGATGGGCATGCCGTTCTCCTTGCAGAAGAGCGAGTAGCGGATCGCGTCCTGTGGGATCTTGGCCACGAAGTTGGTGCAGATGCGATCGAGGTACGCGATGCGATCCTTGCCACGCACCAGCACGCGCCCCATGTGCGACAAGTCGAATAGCCCTGCGGTGGTGCGCACGGTGCGCACTTCGTCCAAGATCGGGCCGTACTGAACGGGCATGTACCAGCCGCCGAACTCGACCATCTTGGCCGAAAGAGCGACATGGACATCATGGAGCGGCGTCCGCTTGGGCGCGGCCGTGGTGGCGGTCTGCATGGGTGGGGGCTGTCCGGGTGCTGCTTAGCTGTGCTCCCTGTCCCGCCCGCGCCGCGTGGCTCTCGCCGAACCTACACGCTGCGCGACCGCTCCAGAGCGTCGCCCATCAAGGGTCCTCTTTGCCTGAGAGTTTCGCGCGTTGCGCTTGCCCCTTCGGCGCCGTTGGCCTTGCGGCCGCCAGACTCTCCCCCTGTGGGTGCTCGACTCGATCGTACGGGGAGGAAGATACTTCCCAGACACGCCGCGCGCCACCTCTGGCGGGCACTAGAGGTGGAAGTCCTTGCCGGATCCGTGCCCTGACAGCCTGGAAGTGCTTGCTGAAGGCCCATGCGGGCCTGCGCTTCGGTCGGGGAGCCGGCTACTCTTGCCTGTGAACACCACGCTCCCTAACCGCGTTCTTCTGGCTGTCGCGCTTTCGGTTGCCCCGTTGTGGGCCCAGGATCCGTTCACCCCCGGCGTGTCTACTTGGACGCCGGATGATCCCGCTGGCCCCGCCATTCCGCGTGCCGTGGCTCTGACGGCCGGTGGCGACTTGGCGTTGGTGGCTCGCAGCGGTTCGGCCGCACGCTTGGAGCTGGTCGGGCTCGGCGCCACGGGCGCGCAAGCACCGCTGGCGAGCTTTGCCCTTGGCACCAGCACCAACAGCCTCGCGGTCGCCGCGGGTGATGGACTTGATGAGCTCTACAGCTTGAGCCAGCGTCCGCTGGGCAGCCCGTACCTGCGCGTCACGGAAGTGCGCAGCTTGAATGCATTGGCTTGGGGTGCTGGTGGCGCTGCCCAGCGTTGGCAGCATGACCTGCCGTCCATTGGGAATGGTGCTGCGCGTTTGGCCGTGTCCTTGGATGGCGCGCGTGTGTATGCCGCACAATACGACGATCTCCAACAGCAGGTGATCGTGGATGCGCTGCGGGGCGACACGGGTGCCCTGGCTTGGCGGCAATCGCGCCCGGGCCAGACCTTAGCTGCTTTGGCGGCGGCTCATGATGGCGGCCGTGTGGCCTTCATCGATGGAGCAACGCTCGTCATCTATGGTGCGGAAGGTCAGCTGCTGGCCAGTGAAGGACTGGCGCAATCGACCGCCGCCTTGGCGCTCGACGGAACCGGCGCGCGCGTCGCGTATGGCGAAGGAGCGCAGCTCAAGGTGTTGGCGCAAGGCAGCCAAGGCTATGCGTTGCTGCGCACCATCGAAGCACAACCCTTGGAGGTTGCCACGCGTGTCAAGTTCTCTGGCGATGGTCAGACCTTGGCGGTTGCATGGTGGACGGCCACGACGGCGGGCGGAGTGCGTTTGGAAGTTTGGGACTTGGCGAGCTCGACGCGCCTGTTCCACGACCAGCAAGCCGCTCAAGCAGGCGGTCTGCAGAACTATCCTGAAGCCCTGTGCCTGTCTACGGACGGGCGCCGCGCGGCCTTTGGCCTGTGGGGTGATGGTGGCACGCGCGCCGAGGTCATCGTGTGGGACCGTCAAACCAATTTGACAAAGAGCCAGTGGGACTTGGGCGGCAGTGCCATGGCTCTGGCCATGTCAGTCGATGGCCGGCGCGTAGTCGCCGGATGCAAGTCGGTGCACGCCAGCCAAGTGGCTGCTGGTGGTGAGGTGCGCACGATTGAGCTGAGCTCACGCGATCTCGTCATGCGCCAGCAAGTGAGCGCGGGTGCACCCATGCGCTTTGCAGCTCGCCTCGCGGGCGCTCAAAGCGTGATTCTGCTCGATGGTCAGGCGGCCAAACCGCCGGTAAGCCTCGGTGGCTTGACTGGCAGCTTGCTGGTCCTGCGCCAAGGTGCGCGCCTCGTGCGTGTGCCTTGCAACTCGGCAGGGGAAGCCCAAGGGCAGCTGTCTCTGCCCACCTCGCTGGCCCAGCCTGGTACGCGTCGTCACATGCAGGCCATCTTCCGCACGCCGACCGGTTGGCGCGCCGGCACCACCCTGTGTGAGCCGCTGGTGATGCCCTGAAGTGTCGCGCAGCGTCCTACGAGTAGGAAAGTTCTTCACGCGGAGACGGTTGCCACCGTTTCCGCGTGCTTTCTTTCAAGAGGGCCTCCCCGCGCACTCGAAGAGACCATCGTCGCGGATCTAGCAGCGTTGCTAGGGCAGCGACAGGTCACGTTCCGGACATGCGGAACGCATCGAGACGACAACAACAGAGGTCCCCGAAACATGAACCATGGGAAGCACGCGAGCCTAGCGCTCGCCTCCTTGGTCGCACTGACAGTCGCCGGTTGCTCCGGCGGTGGGTCTAGTGACGCGAACAGCATCAGCTCTGCGGTCCAGAATCTGACCGTGGATCCCAGCGGCCGCACAACGGTCGTGTCCTTTGGTTCCGCGTCCGGCTTGTCCGGCGCGACCACAGCTTCCTTCACAGCGGAGAGCGGCGCACAGCCGGTCTCCGTTGCCGTTTCAGGCTCCACAGCCACGATCGTGTGGGATGAGCGCGTGACGCCGTCCACGCGCGTGCGTGCGATCGGTCTGCCGAGTGTGACCTCCTCCTACGTCTCCGTGACGACGAGCGACTCGAGCGCACCGACGTGGGCGATCACCTCCGCGGCCCAAACCCCTGGCCTCGGCGGTGACCAGATTGAGATCGAGTTCGACGGCCCGTGGGTCGTTGAAGCGGATGTGGAAACCGGCGCGAACTGGTCGTTGCGCATCAACGGCACGCAGCTGGATCTGGATGGTTCGACCTTTGACTTCTCGCCGATGACGCAAGCGCTGACGATCACCTTGGGTGATCTCGCCAACTTGCACGCGGACTTCGAGCTGCGCTCGAACGGTCTGCACAGCGTGGCCGATGTCACCGTTGCGACCACGAGCCGCGTGGGCGCTGCTGTGGGTGACAGCCTGGCCCCGACGCTGAGCTCGGTGGAGCAGAACCTGAGCGAAGATGAGTTCGGCCGCGTGGTCGACTTCGTCTTCAGCGAAGCGATGGACCCTGTCTTTGCCGCAGTAACCGGCAACTTCTCGACGGGCAGCCTCGACAAGATCGCCACCAGCGTCGAGCAGCCCTTTGGCTCGCCCGAGACGCTGCGCGTGACCTTTAGCGGCCCGATTGTGCCGGGTCGCGATGAAGTCACCTTGAGCGGCATCGTGGACGCGCATGGCAATGCGTACCCGGACGGTGCCCAAGCGGTCGCGCAGTCGACGCCCATGGCGAACGACTACAGCACCGACCCGAGCGCCGTGACGGTGTCGGGCTTGAACAACGACCAGATCGTGATCGAGACGGCGCAAGCTCTCGACCCCACGACCGCAGTGTTGCCGGCCTCGTGGCTCGTGACGGTCGGCGGCACGCCGCTCGACCTGACGAACGCTGAGTTCAGCTACGACCTGCTGAGCAAGACCCTGACGATCACGCTCACGACCGACATCGCCAACGGCGAGACCGTGGCCGTGACGGGCGTGGCGGCACTTGATGTGGACGGTGACACCTTCACCTCCACGCGCAGCGTGCTCGCCATCGGTGACACGACTGCTCCGACGATCAGCGGCGCGATCCAGAATCGCGTCCAAGATCAAAGCGGCGCCACCGTGGATGTCAGCTTCGACGAGACGATCGCCGCCGCTGCCGCGGAGACGGAAGGCAACTGGACCACGAGCAGCACGCACACGTGCCTCTCGGCCACGCGCTTGCTCAACCAGAACACCGTGCGCTTGGTCTTTGACAGCGCCGTGGTGCCTGGTGTGCACACGCTGGGTTGCAGCTCGGTGCAAGACACCGCTGGCAACACGATGATCGCGGTGACGGGTGTTGCGGCCACCTCTACGGACGGCGATGCACCGGTCACCACCACCATCTCCGCCACCGCGGTGGCAGGTGTGAACAACGACGTGGTCACGGTGTCGTTCGACGACATCATGTGGACGGGCGATGTGTCGGATGCCTCGAAGTGGATCCTCGAGTCGCCGGTGGGCACCTCG